>CAZAYE010000179.1:1841-6741 GCA_964489255.1 uncultured Enterobacteriaceae bacterium | reverse complement strand
CACACATGCTCTGATATTCGCTTCGCACCCGCTTATTGAGAAGCATTCCATCAACGCCACGGACGCCCTCGTTCTGCGCTCTGCCCTAGATGTCGCGAGCATGCAGCGACAAGCGAGCAATGACGTGGCCTTGCTCACATCTGACCACCGACTGCTTCAGGCCGCACAAGTGGAAGGACTCCAAACGTTCAACCCTGAGACAGATTCGCGAGTACAGCTCGATACCCTGATTGCTGCTACTTCCGTGTGAAAGGCAAAATAGCCCAGAACAGCTGGAAGTCAGAAGCTAGAGGTTGCCCATTCGCGCAGGCGCATCACCACTCCAGTAATCGCCCAGAAAACAATGACAACCTCAGCATCTCCGAAATTGTATTGAGTAAGGCCCCCAAGCAGAAAACCAAGCATACTCAGCACTCCGCCAAGCGTGAGGCTCCGGAGAGGTTCGGCGGAGGGAGGGAATAGACGATAGGCTTGCCATCCAGACCGAAGAATCACCCAGCAAAGCCAGAGGAAAGCCGTCAGCCCCAGAAGCCCAGCATCCACCCATAGCTGTAAGAAATTATTGTGGGCGTGTGCTGTGGTGTCCGCTCCAGAGTAACGTTGATAGTAAGGACCGCGGAACTTTCTGTAGTTGCCATACCCCCATCCTAACAGCGGTCGCTCCTTGACCATGTCGAGATTCGCCTGCCAAATTTGGCTGCGGCCGATGTTTACCTTGAAGTCAAGGACCTGTGTGACCCGCTCACGCACCCCGGAGCCAGCGACGACCAGAGACAGGGCAAGCAGCACTGCGCAGACTCCTAGGGCAAGCGAAGTTTTCCCGCCCTTGACTACCCCCAACACGCCGAGCACCATCACATAGGCCAACCACACTCCTCGGGTCAACGAAAAAAGCAGCGCTAACACCACCAATCCCCACCCGCCAAGCAGTACCAGCTTCTCGCGCCAACGCAGATCAGACGCAAAGAGCCGCACCGTCAGAAATATGAGGGGAAAGGATACATTGTGAGCGTAGGTGATGCCCGAAGGGAAGAGTCCCTTCGTCCGAAACCCTTCCTCTTGACCAAACCAAAAGGGATCCAGGTTAGGTTTTTTCCCCACGAGTTGTCTGGCCAAATCGATACCAGTGAAATGCTGCACGATCCCGTACGCAGCCACCGCAGTCGCCACTATCACCATGAGAGACACCAGTCGCCAGGCCTCCTGTGGTCCTCGTACCAGGTGATAGGTGATGAAGAAGCCACCCACCAGCCAGAGTTTGCGATACCCCGCCAACGAGTTCGCGATCGCAGGGCTCAGGAACGTCGAGAGCAAGAGCGCGGCAAGAAATATCAGCAGCAGGCGATCAAGAGGAGAAGAGGGGAAGACCTTATCGCGCCAGATCGTGTAGACCCCAAAAGCCAAGAGCAGCCCCAAGAGGGTCTGTTGGAATGCTACTGTCAAACTTAAAGAGATAAAGAAAAGCGTGAGCAATCCCCGTCTGACTTTTTCCTCCCACATTCTTCGCCTTCCACCCTGCGCTCTCTGCATGCCACAGTCCGTATTCAGAGAGGACGCTCTGTTTCTGGCAGTACGGCCACGTCGCAAAAGCGGCTCCGTTAACATGTCTCAGCAAAATAATTGAGAATTGCTGCAACGACCCGCCGGGCAGCCTTGCCATCACCATAGGGGTTTTCTCTCTGCGCCATGCGGCGGTAGAGACCCGCGTCTCGGAGCAGGGCAGAAGTCTCCTCGATGATCGTCTGTGGGTCAGTCCCGATCACCTTCGCCAGGCCAGCTTCAGCAGCTTCGGGCCGCTCAGTCACTTCCCGCATCACCAGCACCGGCTTGCCCAGCGAGGGAGCTTCTTCTTGGACGCCGCCAGAGTCCGTCAGAACGAGGTAGCTGCGGGTCATGAGCTGTATGAAAGACCAGTAATCGAGCGGCGGGATCAAATACACTCGTTCGACTCCACCCAGGAGTCGATACACCGTCCGCTGCACGTGGGGATTCAAGTGGACAGGATAGACACAGCGCACATCTGGATGCAGGCGCAGCAACTCTCTCACCGCCAGACAAATGCTTTCCAGCGGACTCCCATGATTTTCCCGGCGGTGAACAGTCAGCAAAATCAGTCTCCCCTCGCTGCCGGCCGTCTGCGGAATCCCACCCCTACCTTCTCCGTCCAAGCTGGAGAGCACAAACTGTAACGCGTCTACAACAGGATTCCCCGTGACAAAGATTCGTTCAGCGGAAATCCCTTCCCGCAAAAGATTCTGTCGGGCGTGCTGCGTCGGGGCAAAATGCAGAGTGGCGACCATACCAGCAAAGCGCCGATTCATTTCCTCAGGATAGGGGTTGGCCAAATCATATGAGCGCAAGCCGGCTTCGATATGGCCCACAGGAATCTTGAGACAGAAAGCGGCCAGGCTAGTTGCGAAGACTGCGGTCGTGTCGCCTTGCACAAGCAGTAGGTCAGGGGAAAACTGTTCCAACAGATCCTTCGCACCAGCTAACGTCCTGTGCGTGACCTCAAAGAGGGTTTGGTCGGGCCGCATAATATTGAGGTCAACGTCGGGCACAATACCAAAAACAGCGAGGATTTGGTCCAGCATTTCCCGATGTTGGGCAGTAGAAACCAAGAGCGACTCGAGCTGATCCTGATGCCGAGCTAGTTCCAGTAGTATGGGAGCCATTTTCACGGCCTCTGGCCGCGTGCCAATCACCGACACCACCCGAGGTTTACGCCCGACGCTACGCATGTTCTCTCCTCTCCGACAGTGGTAGAGCCTCCAAGATTTGCTGGGCCCGTGCGTCCCAGGTATTTTCCCGCGCCAGCCGATCAACCACACTCAGATACGTAGCGTCAGACCTGAGCTGTAAGGCTGCATCCAGCTTGCGGACAAAGTCTTTCGGCCCTTTTGCGACCACCACGCCTGCGTATCGAGAACTCTCGTGCATGGCAGTTGTCACCACCGGCTTCCTCGCAGCCATGTACTCAAACAGTTTAATAGGAGAAGTAGAGTGCGTGATCTGGTTGAGTCTGAACGGAATCGTCGCCACGTCAAAGTATTTCAGATACTGCGGCAATTGCGCGTAAGGGCGGATGCCCAGCCAATGGATATTGCGCTGACGGTGGATGCGACTCTTGGTCAGGGATCCGTCATAGTCCGGACCGATCAGCACGAATTCATACGCTGGTCGTTCGGCGGCTGCGTATAAGAGCAGGTCGTAGTCAAACCATTCCGCCAGAGCACCGTAGTATCCGATTACCGGGGTCGTAGGTTTGAGCAGGGAGGCGAGGTCATCTGGTGGCTGATGAACGGACTCGAGAGCGCAGCGAACGAAATGATAATCAACGGCATTGGGACAGAGCAGGGCATCGTCTCGGACAGATCTCACCTGCCGCCAGAGGCGGTCTGCCGTTGCCACAACCAGTGTTGCTGTATTGAGAAGGTGATGATGATCCTGTTCTAGGCTCTGACGATCGCCTGGGAAAATATCCAACTCATCAAGGTAGTCGTATACGCACCGAGGACGACAGAGTCCGCTCAGATCAGCGAGATTGTAAGAGAGGAAGAAAACGATCGGGGACTCTACCGCGTGAAAGATCTCCAGTGGCACCTTGGCCACATAGAGCCTTTGCCTAATAGGATAAAATCCTGCAGCGTAATCGAAAGAGTAGCGTGGCTCGCAAAAGAAGACGAGACTTCCTCGCCGTGCGAATGCGAGCGCCAACTGGTGTGGGCGTTGGAACAAGGACAGATTCCAGTGAACCGACGGGGCAAAAAGGATAATGTCTTGAGCTTCTCTATGCTGGGCCAAGATCTGGGCAAGCTGCGACGACAAGCGCTTCCCGAGCACCTGCCTTGCGCTTCTTGACCATAGGGCGTCGAAGTAAGAGAGCAAACATATCGCCACTCCGCTCAGCGACCGCGGCAGACGTCTGCGGATGCTCCAGAAGAGATGCGTTTTCCAGCTCACCTTGCCTCCTGTTTTTCACCAGATCGCTGCTTCACACCTTTTGCACCCCTACTCCCTCTGGAGCGTACCCGTACGGTAGCTACCCCTCGTCATTGAGCGGAGGGAGAGAGTGGCGTTTAAACTCTAGTGAGGCGTGTCGATGCGGAATCCAGTTGACATGCCATTTTTTTTCAAAGCGCCGGCGGTTTTCTTCAAACAGGTCGTCATACTCGCCACGCTTGAGCAACTCTTTAAAGGCGGCTTGCCCAAAGTGATGGACGAAGACATCCGCTGCACAGATCACTCGGTAGCCTTTCTTTTTCACGCGATACGAATAGTCATCGTCCTCAAACATACCGATGCCAAACTGCTCATCTAACGGTCCGACCGCCTCAGAGGTCTCTCGCCGCAAGGCCACGCAAAACATGGCCAGCATGGGAATATCTGCAACCTGACGGTCATGCGACCAGGTGAACTTCCGTGCAAAGGTTTCCATCTCACCCCAGGTCCGGTATGTCCCCTCTATTTTCGCCTCGTTCCCCACCGCGTTCGTGACCGGACCAACCAGGCCAACCGCTGGATCGTGCAAATGCCGCAATAACTTGGTCAGCCAACCAGGGGGAACGACGGTATCGTTATTGAGCAACACCAGGTACTTGCCAGTCGCCCGGGCGATTCCTTGATTGTTGGCCTTGGCAAACCCATTGTTTTGCTCGTTCAAGAGAATAGCAAGGTTGGCATGCTGACTCGCCACATGGCGCAGATAGGCCTGAGTACCATCAGTGGAATTGTTATCGACAACGATAATTTCGTAATTGAGGTAGGCGGTGTTGCGTATGATACTTGCCAGGCACAGTTTTGTGAGCGCCAAATTGTTACAAGCGACGACAACGATGCTCGCCCGAGGGACAACGTTCACAACGCTCGCTTCAAGTCGCGTGAAGCGTTCCTCCCAAGT
>CAZAYE010000179.1:0-1831 GCA_964489255.1 uncultured Enterobacteriaceae bacterium | reverse complement strand
GTATGTTGCTGAGCAAACGCCTTACGGCGCGCAATCAACGCACGGTCGTCTTCTGCCACGGCTACGTCTAATTTTGCGATGAAGTCGTCTCTGTCTTCCGCGAGATACACAGAGTCGCGGGAGGGTGTCAGTTCAGAGAGTTTCACCGAGACCACCGGCTTCCCACCGCTCAGGTACTCGTACAGTTTCACCGGATCGGTCGCCTCAGTAATGCGGTTGATCTTGAAGGGGATGATGCAAGCATCGAAATGATAAAGATACAGTGGCATGGTCTCGTACGGTTGTTGACCGAGGAGTCGCACATTCGGCAGAGCCTGCAGTCGGGAGACATCAACATCGAACACACCGCCGAGCAGCACAAAGGTATAAGTGGGTCGCTGGGTTGCGACAGAAAGCATCAACTCGAGATCAAACCACTCGGCGATGGCACCGTAGTAGCCAATCACCGGATGCTTGACGTTGGTCAAGATATCATTCGGACGGCAATGTTGGGCATAAAATTGATAATCCGTGCCGTTGCGGACCAAAACCAGCGAACGACTGTATTGCTGCCATTTTTCATACAAGCGCTGAGCCGTCACCACAAGCAGATCGCAGGCCTGAACCAACTGGACTTCCATGTCAAGGAGAGGCGGCTGGATCCCAGGAAAATTTTCCCACTCGTCCATACAATCATAGATGATACGCCAATCCCAACGCTTCCGTGTGGCCAACGCCACGCGCCCCCAAGAAGCGACCATGACATAACCAATGGCTTCGGTGATGTGATACGTCTGGCGCAATTCATCCAGCGCAGCAAGCATCAGTTCCAGATTGTCATCCCCGATGACTTCTCCATAGATATCGGGTCGGTGCCGCACAGCCAACGAAAGATCGTAGACATTCTCCTTAATCTGCCGTACCAAAATCTTTGGAGACTCGTCTGGAGCACGAAATTGCGAGACGTTGAGGTAGAAGACCCGATATCCATGAGCGGCAAATTGAGACATGAGCTGCTGTGGACGCTGGTAACGGAACGACCAATCAATAATTGAAAAGCAAATCACATCGATGCGATGGAGCGGCAACAGCGACATTTGCTGATTGAGAATCGCGGACAATTCTTCCTGCTCTCCCTGGGGAAGCAGGGTCAGCGACTCGTAAAAGTCACCGCGCTGACAGATTTCGGTTGGCGGAACTGAGCTGCTTTTGCCAGAGAGAGCTGACTCAGGGGGATCCACTCTGCCTGACAGCATCGCGCTGCTCCCGAGGGAGAGCGATTTCACTATCTTCTTCACCGACTGAGGAAGACGCCTGCAGATGCCCCCGAAGAGCTGAGCTTGTAACGTCTTTATCCGCTTCGCCAGATCCAGGCGATCAACCATGAGCAGTGACAGGCGATGCAGTTCCTGTAGGTCTTGACCGATAGACTGCCGTAGGACAGTAATCTCCTCCCGTTGCTGATCAGCGAGGCGCAACAGTTCACTGCTACGCTTCTCTTTCTCGTGCAGGAGCAGATCTTTCTCGTGCAGGAGCAGATCTTTCTCGTGCAGGCTACGGTCCTTCGCCCTCAAGGTTGCTTCCAGCCGTTTTCTCTGATTCAGTACGACCTCGCGCAAAAATAGGGCTTCGTAACTTTTCAGCGCCCGCTCTTTGCTGAAGTGGCGCAGCACCTTCTCACGTCCACCACGTCCTGCTACTTGCCACCGCTCACGGTGGGCGACAAATTCTCCCATCGCGGTAGCAAGTTCGGCGGCATGGGCGGGAGATTCGTCAGCCAAATGCGACATTAAGTTGTCGGAGTCGAGCCGGTACAGATCGCCATAAGGGTTGGCAATTAAAAGGCCAATAT
>CAZAYE010000178.1:0-6743 GCA_964489255.1 uncultured Enterobacteriaceae bacterium | reverse complement strand
GTACGGGCCCTCGTCGCTCGCGCAAAGTAGGTTCCTTGCTCCTCCGCAGTCAGCAGGTCATGCGGCATCCGTGCACAGGCCCGCAGCGTCTCTTCCACCGCCGCATTCACGGCGTGGTACTGGTGATAACCGGCCATCTTTTTCACCAGTTTCCCACCGCCTTCATCCTCAAAAACAGTGAAATAGCGAATAAGATCGAGAAAGCGGCGTTTCTCAAACAAGCCCTCGATGGCGACCTGCAACTCGGGCAGGAATTTCGGTGCGAGGTCCTCACCGGTAATCGTCCGCCACGGCGAGAACCGCTCGCGGTCCGCAGTCAGCGTGCCTACGCGCGCCTGCAGCCCATCTGAGATGACCAGCGCTGCGTTATAGGTGAAGAGCGAGGGAATCTCTTGCTTGTAGGTCTGGAGTTGCTGGAAGGCCGTCCAGATTGTTGCGTTCTCGTCGATGGCGTTCTTCAGCTCGACGACTGCGAGCGGCAGGCCGTTGACGAACAGCACCATATCGGGACGCCGGTGATGTTTGTTTTCGATCACAGTGAACTGATTCACCGCCAGCCAATCGTTGTTTTCAGGGTCGTCAAAGTCCAGTACCCGTGCTTGCGCACCGGCGACCGAGCCATCCGGCCGCCGGTACTCTACTGTCACCCCGTCCACCAGCAACCGATGCACGATGTGGTTGCGCGCCACCAGTGTCGGTGCATCTGCCCGTGTGAGTTTGCGAAAGGCGTCGTCGATGGCCTCAGGAGGCAACTCAGGATTCAAACGTCTGAGTGCCGCACGCAGTGACGCGGGAAAGATCACCTCTTCATAGCTCCCCCGCGCTTCCCGGCCTGGATCAGGAGCCATGTCTGGCCCGGCCACAACTGTGTAACCAACTGCTCGGAACCAGTTGAGTGCGGCTTCTTCAACGACGGATTCGGCGAATACGCTCACCTGCACCCCTTCCCTCTATGCCAGCGGTTTGAGTGATCGTAGCTTTCCGAGCCACTGCGCGAAATGCTGGCACTCCTCGCTAATCCGCGTAAGCCCGATATGGAGAGCAGCAAGCGGGCCGTGCAGAGTTTTTTGGTAGCCTGGCTGCAGTATCTGACGTAGCCGCTCCGACGGATGAGTGTTTTGCCCGTCATTGATATGTTCGGGACTTTCAGCCTGCGCCCGTACCGCACTGAGTTGTGCGGCAAAAGGCCCCCAATTTGGCTCGATATCCACGAGTTTTACTACGTCGGTAAACAGCAAGGCTTCGAACTCGTACGGTTGGACGTGCGCAAAGAAGCGGTCCTCTCTGCAGTTTGCTTCACGAATAACAGCTTCGCTCAGTCGCGTTTCGATCAAAGCTGCGCGTGCGAGAGGGTCCTGCAACGCTGCACTTTCCGAGAAGCCAGGAAAGGCGTCATCAAGCCGATAGAGGTCGAAAAAGGTGGTGACGTAGGTATCCCCACGTTGCCTGAGCGTATTGCGCAAATACCGCAGCACCCGGGGATAGCTGAGCGCACCGCCTCGCCTGCCGGGCGAGGTCGGCACAAGCCGCGGCCCAAGGAATACGGATTCAGCAGCAAGTACGGGCGCAAGCACATCGCGAAAGAAAGTCTCCTCGGTCTGCCCCTCGCCGACGATAATCACGTCAGTCACCGCGCCGGCCTTCCGCCGAGGATATTCATTTTCCATAGCTCGCCCAAGGCGTAGTCTTGCAGCCAATCGCTAAGCTCTTCCCGATCCAGACGTGCAAAGGTCGATTCCCTGGCGCTACGGTTTACGACAACGATGTCCTCCGGTTCAAGCGCATTGACTAACTCGACAGATTGCGTCGAGACGATGAGTTGCGTCGCCTCAGCGGCCTGTTTCAACATCCCGGCCAAGATACCCAACGCGTATGGATGCAAACCTAATTCAGGCTCGTCGATCAGGATCGTGTCGGGCTGAAAGAAGCGCGGCTGCAATAAGAGAGTGGCAAGACAGATGAATCGCAACGTACCATCCGACAGTTGCCGCGGACCGAACGGCGTGTCCGGGTCAGTCGCCTCGAACCATTCAAGGTCGATCTGCTCCTCGGCATCCTTGCGATAGACGAAGTCGCCGAAGAACGGAGCCACCAGCCGAATGGTCCGTACAATACGTTCGTAATGCTCACCGTGCTGTTCTCGCAACCGGCGCAAGAGCGGGGCGAGATTTGCTGCGTCCGGTTTCAGCTTAAGGTTATCGCGCACCCACTGCTTATGCCTGACGCCAGCCGAAGCGCTCGTGTCATGAAAGTGATAGATACGCCAGCTTGCAATCGCTGGTCGCACGTAGGGAGCGAAGGTATCATCCTGCACCACGGGCAGCTGCGCTTCATCATGCCCCATGCCCAGGGAATGAGTGCTGCTCGCGAAATCTCCGCCAAACCAGGTTTCTTCTCGGGTGAAAAGCAGACGATCACCGCTCGCTTCGAGGGACACGCGGTAGCCGTTGTGTGCGAAGTAGCACTCCACATCCATGTGTGGCGTTCGCTTACGCGTGCCATACAGCAATGCATCGGGACCATCCTGACTCATAACGAAAAACTGCAGCCTCTGTTCCACCATCTCAGCCAACATACGAAAGAGACTGATGAAGTTGCTCTTGCCCGCGCCGTTGGCTCCGATGAGCACGTTGAGGCTGCGCAGCTCGAAATCTTCGAGCGCGCGAATGGACTTAAAGCCGCGGACCGTAAGGCGTCTCAGTTGGGCCATGGTCTAAGCATAGCGCGCCGCGAGACGTTCTGCATCAGGAATCCGAAGCTCGCCGGAGATGAGATTGGGTAGCAGCGTGTCGCGCAGGGCGGCGAGGGTGCAGGACTCGAGTCGGTTGGCGAATGACCGATCGAAGAGCGGTTCTGCTAGCTGGTTAAAGACCCGCAGCTGAAGGTCGGAAGGGAAGACGGTTTTGAGTCGCTTCAGGTCTTGGGCTGTAACATGGCCGAGACCCGTCGTTTGCTTGTTCCGTGCAATCTCGACAAAGCCCGGGTTCAGATGTCGCAATAGGTTGTAAACAAAGAACTTTTCCTCCGAGCGTTTGAACCCGATCTTAAAGATGTGCTGGTTTAACCAACCTTCACCCCCAGCCCAAACAAAGGTATCAATGGACGTGTCAGGACTGCCTGACCAAGAGAAGAGAATGTCTCCTGAGCTGATCCAGTATTTCGATTCCAGAATCGCTTCCGTGAACTTGGTTTGTGTAGTGATTCCGTCCTTTAACTCGCTGATTTTGATAACAGGAAGACCCAGCTTGTCCTGGGAGAAAGCATCATTCCTGAATGCGAACCCGTTGATGTAGTTTGCGCAATCCCAAAGGGTACGCACAGACCACCCTTTCGGAATCTCCCCCAGTTCCGAGTCCTCGAAGGAACCTGGGAACAAGTCGGCGATTTCATGTGGCAAGCCGGGGTCGCGACCTTCAGCCTTTGCGCGGACAGGATCGAAGTCCACGAACCAAGACTTGAAGATCGCCCGCGCCATGGCCTCCAGCGCCTCATTCATCTGCCGGTTCAGCTCGATCTTGTCATCCAGCGTGCCGAGGATATGGGCGATGGCGCGCTGTTCGTCTCGGCCCGGCAGCGTAATGTGCATTCGCCGCTGATCCGTGAGGCTGACGTATTCGGCCATGTCCGTCTGGCCGGCCACGCCTTTGAACTGAACGAAAAATTCGCGCCCGTACATCCAATAGTAAAGAAACCGGGGATCGATCTTCTCGTGGTCCAAAGAACGCCAGAAGCACAACTGTGGCGAATAAACAAATCGCGGCGTCTCAGGCCTCACAAAGGCAAACCGACCAACTGTGCCTTTCGACGTGAATACAACGTCACCAGGCTGGCTAACTTTGTTTCCTACGCGCGACAGGTTCTCTTCGGGGAAGTAATCGGTATCCTCAAAGCGAAAGCCCTCATTAATGTTTCCAGCGCGAGCAAACGGCAAACCGTTCGAAGCTAGCTCCTCGTTTTTCGCGCGGTAGCCGTCACCGATGACGAGTTCTCCGTCGCTGAGCAAATCGCTAACTTCGTAACAACGCCACTCACTCGCCATACTCCAGCTCCTTCAGGTTGGCGGCGATAGTGGTATCCAACGCGTGGGCTTGTTCAGTCCGCTGATTATGCATCACCCAGTGACCGCTCACTCTGTCCCCGTCATTCCCGCGAAAGCGGGAATCCATTGGGCACCGGCTCGGGCTGTCCCTCATGAGTGGACGAGTCGTCAGCCCCTCACTCCCTGGATGCCCGTTTGCACGGGCATGACGAGAAAAAGACTGCCTCTGCAGAACAGTACCGACGTCATTCCCGCGAAAGCGGGAATCCACTGGGCACCGGCTCGGGTTGTTCCTCATGAGTGGACGGGTCGTCAGCCCCCTCACCCCCTGGATGCCCGTTTGCACGGGCATGACGGAGAGAGGCGCAGGGGCGTCATTCCCGCGAAAGCGGGAATCCATTGGGAAACCGCTGGATTCTGGGTCTCGCGTCGCTCGTCCGAAATGACGAGTCTGGGCGTTTTCCCCACATAACATCCTCAAGCGATATCCGACCACAAGTCCCTCCAAGTGGGATTGTTCTTCTCGATCAACTCGATCTTCCATGCCCGGTGCCATTTCTTGAGTTGCTTTTCTCGGGTGATCGCACTCTCCATATCACCGTGCATCTCGAAATACACCAAGTCGTGCACGCCATACTTTTTCGCGAACCCTTCGACCACATCGCTCTTGTGCTCCCAAACGCGCTTCACGAGATCACTGGTCACGCCAATGTAGAGGGTGCCACTTCGTTTGCTGGCAAGTATGTAGACTGCCGGTTGCTTGTTCATGACAAGTCAACCCCTGGATTCCCGCTTGCGCGGGAATGACGAAACTGGGGACTGAAAATATGGCCCCACGGTATTTGTGAAACAAACTGTTTTCCTATGCCTTCGGCCTCGTAGAAGGCGCGTTTGAGCGGGTCTTCGAGTTGGAGCAGCTCTGCCAAGTGCGAGAATGAGAGCCGCGCGACGAGCTCCACGCCAGGAATGACAGATTCGGGAGGCAGTGTCTCCCGAATTGGCTCTTTAGGCAGCCAGGCAGGTAGCAGGTTCACAAATCCGGAAGGCAGCGCCTCCTGAAGGTGTGGATAGGCGAGGTTCATACCCAAAGGCTTCGTCTCGGGCGATTTGCCGCCTGCCTTTCGCGCTGCTCGCGCGGCCGGAGTCGCTTGGCGTTTCTTATTCACCATACCCAAGCTCCCTCAGGTTGGCTACGACCTGCCCGCCGAAGGTTCGGCGCAGGCGGGTGACGGCGTCTCCGCCTGCGCACTGCGTGCGGCCTTGGATCTGCAAGAGGAGAATGTTGTGTGACCGGCCGTGCACGCGACTCATACGCGCGTACCAGACACGCTCCTCCACACGGGAAAGCTTCTCCAGTAACGCGATGTTCTGACGCCAGGGAATTTGTGCAATGACCCGTTGCACAATTGACTGATCCGGCCACGCGGCGGCGAAGGCGCGCATGTATTTCAGGTTGCGCGGCGATAGCCCCCGCATGTCGGGGAAGGCTCTGCCCAGATCGGCCGCGAGTCGGTCAATGACTTTGGCGCCCCATCCTTCCTGACCTTGCCGCTTGAGAATGGCTTGCCCAATATCCCAGTACGACGTGACCATCGCCGAGTTCGCGGCCAACACTGTCTGCAGGCGTCCCTGCTGAATGCGCTGTTTGATATCCCGGAGCAGTGACATATAGCCTGAAGGCATACTCGATACAGGTGAAGGCGCGGGGAATGCGGCCTGATCTGTTGCCCGCCCGAGCGAGCGTCGCGCTTCACTAGCCTCCGATGTCAGCTTGCGCTTATTCGCCATATCCCAACTCTTCCAGGTTGGCCTTGATGATGGTGTCAAGTTTACGCCCCTCCGCCATCTGTTCGCGCAGAATCGCGGTAAGCCGCTTCATTTTCTCCTCGAACGGCTCGCCGTCTTCCTCTGCCGCTTCGGCCCCCACGTACCGACCCGGCGTGAGCACGTGACCGTGCTTGCGGATGTCATCGAGAGTTGCGACTTTGCAGAAGCCAGGGATGTCTTTGTATACCCCCTCACCCTTGCCCTCTCCCCCAAGGGGGCGAGGGGATTTTAAGAAGTCACCGCGCCAGGTGTGGTAGGTGTCGGCGATTCTGCGAATGTCATCTTCGGTCAATTCCCGGTGGACACGATCAACCATCGTGCCGAGCTTGCGGGCATCAATGAACAAGGTGTGCCCACTCCGGTCGCGGATGCCCCCATCCTCAGTTCCTCTCCCAGAGGGAGAGGAAAGAACACACTTGTTGCGACGGAGAAACCAGAGGCAAACAGGGATCTGCGTCGAGTAGAAGAGTTGCCCAGGCAAAGCAACCATGCAGTCTACGAGATCAGCCTCGATGATGTTCTCGCGAATCTCCCCTTCACCGGATTGGTTGGATGACATCGAGCCGTTGGCGAGCACAAAGCCGGCAACCCCGGTTGGCGCAAGATGATGAATGAAATGTTGGACCCACGCGAAGTTTGCGTTCGAGGCGGGCGGGATACCGAACTTCCAGCGTTTGTCTTCTTTCAGTAGCTCACCACGCCAGTCACTGTCGTTAAAGGGCGGGTTAGCGAGGATGTAGTCAGCCTTTAAGTCCTGGTGCTGGTCGTTATGAAAGCTGTCACCATGCGCAATCCTGGCGTCAATACCACGGATTGCAAGATTCATCTTACACAGCCGCCAAGTGGTGTAATTGGACTCCTGACCGTAGACGCTGAT
>CAZAYE010000177.1:0-6760 GCA_964489255.1 uncultured Enterobacteriaceae bacterium | reverse complement strand
GAGGCCTTGCGTGCGCGCGTACGTCAGTCCGCTGATACGCTGGGTCGACCACTCAAAGTGCTCATTGGCAAACCTGGACTCGACGGCCACTCGAACGGCGCCGAGCAGATCGCTGTATGGTGCCGTGACGCCGGTATGGAAGTGGTGTACGAGGGCATCCGTTTGACGCCGGACCAAATCGTTACCAGCGCCCGGGACGAGGGGGTACACCTCATTGGTCTGAGTATTCTGTCCGGTTCGCACCTGCGCCTTGTGCCCGAGGTGATTGCCGGGCTCAAGGCTGAAGGATTAAGTGAAGTGCCGGTTGTGGTTGGCGGGATCATTCCCGAAGACGACGCAGAGCTCTTACAGCAAGCCGGAGTTGCTCGCGTCTATACTCCCAAGGATTTTGAGATGGTGCGCATTCTTACTGACATGGTAGACGTAGCCGAGGCCGCGGCAGCGCATGGATAATCGACAGAAGACAGAAAGGCTCTCGAAATCTCTGGCTAAGAGTTTTTCTGTTCCTTCCCCCCTGGTGGGGGAAGGTCAGGATGGGGGGGCTCACGTTTACGACTCTACCATACGCCCCCTCACCCTATCCCTCTCCCACGAGGGGAGAGGGGACCTATACTCAGCCGTTCCTGTTGAATTTGTCACAGGACGAACTCGAACTCTTTCAATCTCCTCCTTGTGATCATCCGAAAACGCCCTATCGATGTCCCTTCCCTCCTTCGCTTCGAACGCTCCGCGGTCGCTGCGGCGTTGAACCTTATCGAAGACCGGCGACCAGACCGCCAAGCCCGGGCACTAGCGCTCCTCGATGAACTCGCGACTCTTCCCGCCCAGGCTCACGTGGTCGGCATCACTGGTCCACCAGGGGTCGGGAAAAGTTCGCTCATTTCTCGTTTGATCGCTCTCACAGTCCAAGCTGGCCGAAAATTGGCTGTTGTCGCGGTAGATCCATCGAGTAAAGTCTCAGGCGGGGCGCTCCTGGCCGACCGCGGCCGTATGCAGGTACCAGCGCATGCGCCTGTTTATATTCGCAGCTTTGCCGCGCGTGACCGCCTCGGAGGTTTGAGCCGCGAAGCGTTCTCAGCAGTATTCTTGTTGCGCCACCTCTGCGACATCGTCCTGGTCGAGACCGTTGGAATAGGACAGAGTGAAACTGATGTCGCTCACATTGCCGACACTGTCGTGCTCGTCGTCCAACCCTTCTCTGGCGATCTCTTACAATTTATTAAAGCTGGGGTGATGGAGATCCCTGATGTGTTAGCGGTGAACAAGGCTGATGATGAAGCCTTGGCGCGTAAAGCCATGGCCGATGTTAAAGCCGCCTTGTCCTTCGAGCAGCGACCCTGGGTCAGGCCAGTGTTAGCAGTGAGTGCAACAACGAATCTGCACATCGACGCCCTTCATGCAGCCGTTACTGCGCATCATCACCACCTGCTTTCTCGCGGCACTCTAGAGTCCAAACGCGCGGACCAGGGGATTGCTTGGGCAGTGAGCGAGGTTGTCTATGAAGTAGGTCGGAAGGGCTTAGCAACCTTGGGCGGACAGACCGGCGTCAGTTCCTTTTGGTCACGCCAGCCTGTGACCTGGAGCGAAATACACCGGCTGACTGCCTTGCTGGACTCGGTAGACTATAAAATAAGGACTGCCTAGAACTCATCCCAAAACCCCACCCCTGGATGCCCGCCTGCGCGGGCATGACAGAGGGGGCTGCCTGGGGCGTCATTCCCGCGAAAGCGGGAATCCAGATTTTCGTGCCGACAGAGGTTTTGGGATAGCTTCTAGCGAAAATCACCATTGTGAATTCTGTATTCTTCGCTCATAATTTTTCCCTCAATAGGAGAAAAGGTGGAAATCCATGTAGCTGCTGCAGGCGACTAAGGAGGAACATCAATGGGCTTAATGCAAATTCTGTTGCTTTGCTTAGCTGGGCTGGCCTCGGCCTACGTCCTGTACGGCAAGCTCGTGGTCTCGCGTTTTTATCGGCTTGATTGCGAAGCGCCAACGCCGGCCACTCTGTATGAGGACGGGCAGGATTACGTGCCGACGAATCGATTCTATCTCCTGGCTCAGCACTTTTCCGCTATCTCTGCGGCCGGTCCAATCTTCGGCCCCATCATTGCTGGGCTGGTGTTCGGCTGGCTGCCAGCATTGTTGTGGATCGTTTTTGGCTGCATCTTCATCGGCGCCGTTCATGACTTCTCCACCCTCGTGGGATCGGTCCGGCACAAAGGGTCTTCGGTTGCCGAAGTCGTGCGTGCGCATATCGGTTCCCGCGCGTTTTATCTGTTTCTCGGATACATCTGGTTGGCGATGGTCTACGTGCTTACAGCCTTTACCGATGTCACAGCCCGAGCTTTTACCAGTAACGTACCTATTCTGGGCCCTGCAGGAGAACAGATTGGCACAGTCTTG
This sequence comes from uncultured Enterobacteriaceae bacterium, assembly GCA_964489255.1. Classification (GTDB taxonomy): domain Bacteria; phylum Desulfobacterota; class Binatia; order Bin18; family Bin18; genus CAZAYE01. The sequence goes on along the minus strand of CAZAYE010000177.1, from coordinate 4,354 downwards.
GGCGCGGGCACAGCTTCTAGCAGTGTGATGTACCTCAGTCTGGGCATTCTGCTCGGGGTCGCGGTGAAACTCCTGGAGCACTTTCCGCCGGGAAAAGAAGGACAGCGCAACTTCGGAACCCGGGTGTTGCGACAGCTGATCCTGCTCGGGTCCTTGATTTTAGTCGGGGTTGTCATTTGGGCAGGACAGTATCTCCCACTGTCTCTGGCTGGCTTCAGCGATCCTCTCCGGGCCTGGTCTTATCTGATTCTCGTGTATTGCGGGGTAGCGAGCATCTTACCGGTATGGCTCCTGTTGCAGACACGGGGATTTTTGGGTGGAGCTTTCCTCTACACCATTTTGCTGGGTGGGTTGGTCGGCCTGTTCATCGGCGGAGTCCAAGGAGAGCATGCCCTCCGCTATCCGGCCTTTCTCGGATTTTCCAATGACAAACTAGGTCCCCTGGTGCCGTTTCTCTTCATCACTATCGCTTGCGGAGCCTGTAGTGGATTCCACGGCATGGTTTCCAGCGGCACTACCAGCAAGCAGTTGCGCTGCGAATGTGACGCACCTCTGGTGGGCTACGGCGGTATGCTGATGGAGGGGGTGATCGCTTTGCTGTCCCTTGCCTGTGTCATGGTGCTTATTCCTGGCACCAGAGGGACGAACCCCGATGCCGTCTTTGCCGCAGGGATCGGTGGGTTTCTGAGCTCCCTAGGGATCCCCCTGTCCTTTGCCGTCAGCTTCGGCATGTTGGCCTTTGCGACCTTCGTGTTTGATACGATCGATGTGACGACCCGTTTGGGTCGGTATCTGCTGCAAGAATTGTTTGGCTGGAGAACGCTTGCTGGGAAAACGTTTGCCACGCTCTTAACCCTAGTGGTTCCTGCGATTCTCTTAGGACTCACAATCATCGGTCCCGACGGCAAACCCGTTCCTGCTTATCTGTCCATTTGGCCCGTCTTCGGTGCCAGCAACCAACTGCTCGCCGCTTTGAGTCTGCTTGGGCTCTTTGTCTGGCTGCTGCGCAAGGAACAGCAAAAACGAGCGATCTTCCTGGTCGGTCTTCCTATGGTCTTTATGATGACGATGACGCTGTGGTCGCTTTTATTGACGATCCAGAAATGGGTAAGTGGTCTTCAAGCAGGAAGTCGCTCGGTGCTTGATCCAGTAGGAATCGCCTCTGTCTGTCTGACGGCCTTGGCGTTAGGGCTGATATTTGAAGGGATTGCCGTGCTCAGGCGGCCGCTGGATTCTCCTGTCGGGCTGGAACCGGATCTTGCGCGCTAGGAAGCAGTTTGCAGCGGTTTGCATTTGAGCAAGCAGACCTACCGTTTTCTCGGTCTATGCCGGAAACGCTCCACTTATTCCAGCTTACCTTCTTTTTCTCTTCATTCAAGTAAAGGTAGGTTGGGCTGAGCCTGCGAAGCCCAACGCTGCTGGTGTTGGGTACGCAGTGCCCAACCTACTGTTCTCAGTCGTAGGCCGGGATAAGGCCGCGGGCCGTTCCCGGCGTGAGCGTCTGCGTTCCATTCAGGCTACTTGAGTGTCGGGATAGATCTGGCTATTTTAGCTTTATGAAAGAGGCCAAGATATCTGAACTCAAGAATCAGCTCAGTCGTTATTTAGACCTGGTACGAAGCCACGGCGAAGTTGTGCGTATTCTCGATCGCGATGTGCCGGTAGCACAGATTGTTCCGATCACCGCGGAGACGTTAGGCCGCAGCCGTGGGGCAGAGGTACTCATAGCCTTGGAACGCAAAGGGCTCATTCGACGCGGAACAGGCATTTTGGATCGCGAGATTCTCGATACCGACCCGCCTGGGAAACCCTGTGGAGTTCTGCAAGCACTGATCGAGGAACGAAGCCTACGGTGAGATTCTGGGACTCCTCGGCAATCGTTCCACTAGTCTGTCGTGAAGTGGAGAGTTCCCGATGCCGGGCGTGGCTGCGCGCCGATCCGGTGATAGTAGTCTGGGCGTTTACCGCGCCGGAAGTCGTCTCTGCTCTTTGCCGGAAGCGCCGTGAAGGCCGCCTGAATCAGCGCATCTTCGTTGCGGCCAAGGCGCGACCCCACAAGATCGAACAAGCGTGGAGTGAAGTCGTGAGTTATGAGGCCGTGCGCGCACGAGCACGGCGACTACTCGAAACCCACCCGCTCAGCGCCGCAGATGCCTTGCAACTCGCGGCAGCTCTGGTCATGACTGAGGAACGGCCAGCAGGAATTGAGTTCGTTACCTTCGACACGAAACTCGCCGAAGCGGCCAATAAAGAAGGGTTCAAGCTCCTCCCAAGCTAAGTGACCTACCTCTGTCATCCGAGATTCCGCTCTGCTGCAGCCGGGAGACGTCCCTGACGGTATTCTTTCTGGCAGGGTGGGGCATGCCCCACCCTACACCGCTACGCTTCTGCCTTGGCTGTGCGTTTACCTCGCCCGCACCGTATTCCCCGCGAAGCCACAGCCAGCACCCCCGCAGTTGGTGCCCGAATTGGGTTCTGCCGTAGACTGACTGACCAGCACTTTGCCGACCTTGAGGCGCGTCGTCCTTTGCCCGTTCAGAGTGAATCTTGGAGTGTTGTCCACGATGTGTTCGATGGTCGCTTGGCTCGGCCCTGGGGCTGAGAGCATCTGGCGGGACTGGTACACGCTCGAGGCTTCACCAATAACCGCAGCGTTCGGGGACGCTCCGGTACAATCAGAGAGCGCGAGCAGGCGTCGCATCAATCTCTACCTCAACATTCGTGAACGTTGCCCGAGCAAGCTGGATTACGTCAGCAAAATAGTCTGGAGCGTGTGGGTCCAATTCTCAATCCCTTTCACACAGAACTCCCAATCGGCTGCATCCAGCTCCCAGGGTGGATTGACCGCAGTTTCGATCTCGTGCACAAACGCTTCATCGCCTGCGCTACACCGCGCAAAGGTCGGATAGTCCGTCCCGTACTTTGCCTCATACCTCTGCACGCGCTGACGAAGATGGGCAATCTTGGCGGTAATTTGTTCGATCGTGTAACGCTGCAAGGCGAGATCCACCGCAGCCTGCACGTCGCCGAGCGCGCTTAAAGCCTTGGCATATTTGTCTGGAATGGAAACCGTGATCATCGTGAGACCTTCTTAGTCCTCGTACAGGTACCGATCGTGGTTCCGCGCGAGATTGGACGGCGCCTCTCCGCTAAACACAGCCTCATCCGTAAACAATGGATCAGCTACCCTTCGGCCAGTCTCCGCTGACTCCAGGGTGGCTTCCAGGGATTCTCGCACCACGTCACTGACGGACACCTTTCTCTCTTTTGCCCGTCGTTGTGCCTGAGCCTTGAGCTTCGACGGCAGCAGAATAGTCATGCGCTGCATGGCTTGGAGAGTAACAGCACGACTCTCTTGCGGCAAGAAGAACCGGCTGCGAGGGCTTCAGAGGAACTAGCCCAGAACTGTGGACGTTTGCATCTTTGGTGAGTATAGCGACCGGCTCCCCTTGCTCTCCCAGTAAGAGTGCCGTCGCGACAATTTGCCGGTCGTGCAGTAATGCAACTCCGCCGTGCTGATGAACCGCGCCGTCTACTTATCCTCGCCGTAACAGGTCGTACCAATAAAAAGCCGTCACAACTAGCGCGTGCGTGATTTGTCCCTGCCGCACGAGACTAGGAAGAGACGCGGCCGGGACCAGGATCACTTCGGTCTCTTCAGTGGTATCAAAGTGCGGCTCGAAGCGTTTTTCAACATTGCGCGCGAGAAAGGTGTGACAGCGGTTTCCCTGGATCGCCGGATTGGGATGAATCGAGCCTAAAGGGATAATGTCCTCGGAATCGTAGCCGGTCTCTTCCTGCATTTCGCGCCGGGCGGCGTGGAGCGGCGAAGGGTCGTGGGGATCCACCATCCCGCCGGGAATTTCCAGAGTGATGTCGTCGATACCGTGACGATACTGGTGGATCAGCACCACCTGGTCATCAGGGGTGACCGGTACGATATTGACCCAGTCACCGCTGTCCAACACGAAGAAGTCATGTTCCAACCCGTCGCGTGGCGAACGGTTGCGATCTTTCCGCAGCGAGAAGATGCGGCAGGTATAGAGAGTCTCTGAGTCGAGCCGCTGCCAGGGTTGGAGGTTTTTGTAAGAGCGGTTAGCCATTTTCGGGAAAGCTCTTAGCTTTTAGCTGTTAGCTTTTAGCTTATGAAGTATCAAAACCAGAAATCTTCCTTTTCTTCTAAAGCTAAGAGCTAAGAGCTAACGGCTACCAGCCTCTTCAAAACAGCCGCCGGTACTCAATCGCCGGGCAGCGGTCCATCACTACCGTCAGACCGGCTTCCTGAGCTTTGCGGGCAGCAGGTTCGTTAATCACCTCGAGTTGCAGCCAGAGAATCTTGGCCCCGACAGTGACG
>CAZAYE010000176.1:0-6854 GCA_964489255.1 uncultured Enterobacteriaceae bacterium | reverse complement strand
AAGCCACCTGACTCTGGATCAGGCGATTGTAGGTTCGAGTCCTACCTCCTCAGCTTCTCAGTGCTGGTCCCATCGTCTAGCGGTTAGGACACCGGCCTCTCACGTCGGTAACACGGGTTCGAGTCCCGTTGGGACCATCCGATCGGTTTGCGCCTCCACACGTTGTGTTTCCGTAAAAGAAAAACTTGCCTCACTCGCCTTTCTTTTGTGCTATAATTGCTTCATTGCCGAGGCAAAGGCAGTGATGGAAAACTTGTTTAATAACTCTTTTCACCCTCAGCTAACAAAGGAGTAATGCATGGAGACGGGGCGGAATGCATTTGAAAAACTCATCAGGGATGACCGCGCCAATCGCGAAAGTAAAGCCTGGCGCGGAACCCTCATCGACTATCTGGAACTCGTGAAGGAAAATCCCGCTATTACTAAGCTTGCCCATAGCCGTTTCTACGACCTGATCACCAGTCAAGGCATGTACGACATCACCCAGTCGGATGACTTACGGGTGAAGCGGTTGTACAAAGATGAGTCTTTGAAGGTGTATCACTTCTTCAAGGACGAGTTCTTCGGGATCGAGCGGACCATCGCCCAGATCGTCCGTTACTTTCATTCGGCCTCACTGAAGGGCGAAGAAAGCCGCCAGGTGCTCTATCTCATGGGGCCAGTCGGTTCGGGCAAAAGCTCTTTGGTGGAGAAGCTGCAACGCGGACTCGAAGGGACTGACCCGGTCTACGCGATCGAAGGTTGCCCGATGTTCGAGGAACCATTGCATTTGATTCCGCGTCACCTGCGCAAAGAGTTCGAGAAGATGCTGGGTGTGCACATCGAAGGCGACCTGTGTCCGACCTGTCGCTTCCGCCTGAAAGAAGAGTTCGGCGCACGCTACGAAGAATTTCCGGTGGCAACCATCGAGTTCTCCAAGCGGAACCGTCGAGGTATCGGCGTGGTGCCGCCAGTCGATCCCAACAACCAGGACACCTCCGTTCTGATCGGCTCGGAAGACATTTCTAAGCTCGACAAGTATTCGGAAGGCGACCCGCGGGTGTTGGAACTCAACGGTGCCTTCAATGTCGGTAACCGCGGCATCGTGGAGTTTATCGAAGTCTTTAAGAACGAGACTGAGTATCTCCATGCGATGATCACCGCAACCCAGGAAAAGTTCGTGCCTGCGCCTGGTCGCCACGGTACGATCTATGTGGATACGGTCATCATCGCCCATTCAAACGAGGCGGAGTGGCAGAAGTTTAAGGCTGACCACACCAACGAAGCAATCCTTGATCGTATCGTGGTGGTGAAGGTTCCTTACAATCTGCGCCTCTCTGAAGAAGTCAAAATCTACCAGAAAATCTTGCGTAACTCTGACTTCCGGGCTCACGTCGCTCCACACACGCTGGAGATGGCGTCGATGTTTGCCGTCCTGTCGCGCCTCGAGCCCACGCCGAAGTGCGACCTGATGACCAAACTCCGCCTCTACAGTGGCGAAGAAGTGGTAGAGAAAGGACGCACGAAGAAGATCAACGTCCAGGAATTGCGCGAGGAAGCCAAGCGAGAGGGCATGACCGGGATCTCTACCCGCTTCATTATGAAGTCTCTCGATAACGCCCTCTCCGAATCTGGCCGCTGCATCAATCCCATCAACGTACGCGAAGCTTTGATCAACATGGTGAAAGATCAGGACATCGCCGATGATACCCGGAAGCAGTATCTCGAATTTCTCCAGGACACCCTCCACAAGGAGTATCTAGAAATCCTCGAGAAAGAGATTACCAAAGCCTTTGTCTACTCGTACCAAGAGCAAGCCGATGCGTTGTTCCAGAACTACCTGGATCATGCCGAGGCGTACGTCAACCGGACCAAGGTGAAAGACCGCAACACGCGCGAGGAACTACAGCCGGACGAGGGGTTCCTCAAATCGGTGGAAGAGCAAATCGCTATTATTGGCTCAGCCGCGGACGGGTTCCGTCAGGAGGTCATTGCGTATCTGTGGGCCGCTTCCCGACGCGGCGAGAGGGTGTCGTATCAGAGCTACGAACCGTTGAAAGAGGCGATTGAGAAAAAACTGATGAGTTCGGTGCGTGACATCAGCCGCGTCATCACCAAGGCTCGGACTCGTGATGAAGAGCAGATCGGTAAGTACAACGCGATGGTCAAGAATCTGCTCGATAATGGCTATTGTGAGTACTGCGTGGATGTAGTGATGAAATACGCGGCCAACAACCTATGGAAGGACTAAGCCCTCTTCACCCTCACCCTACTAGGTTATAGGTGATAGGGACAGTGACAGGGAGGACAAAGATGGTCCATCTGCTCCTGGTCCTTTTTCCTGTTACCTGTACCCTGTGAGGGGAAGAGCTAGAGGGAGGGGTGAGGACTATGTCAGAATCAATTTTTCGCCCTTATTCTTCATCCGACTCGTTGCGTTCTGACCGTAGCGCTGGTGACCGCCAGCGCCACCGCCAGAAGGTACGCGAGTCGATTCGCGATAACATCGCCGATTTGATTGCCGAAGAATCCATCATCGGTAAAGACAAGGATAAGATCATCAAAGTCCCAATCCGCGGCGTCAAAGAGTACCGTTTTATCTACGGGGAGAATACGCCTGGGGTTGGGCAAGGCGATGGCAACTCGCAGCCCGGCCAAGTCCTCGGCAGATCGCAGGGCGAACGCGGACAGGGTCAAGACAAAGCCGGCGATCAGCCCGGGGTGGACTATTACGAGACTGACGTCACTTTGGAGGAATTGGTCGAGATCATGTTCGAGGACCTCGAATTGCCAGACATGGAGCGCAAAATCCTCCGTGAGATCATGTCCGAACGTCTGAGCAAACGGAAAGGGTACCGCCGCGCTGGCATTCGCATTCGCCTCGATAAAAAGCGCACGGCGATCTCCCGCATCCGCCGCCGCCTGGCTGTGCAACGACGTGAAGGTGAAGATTGGGACGAGGAGGAACGTTTCCCCTTCCATCAGGACGACATGATCTACCGGCACCTGGTGACGGACACCCGGCCAGAGTCCAACGCGGTGGTGATCTGCATTATGGACACCTCTGGATCGATGGATACGATGAAAAAATATCTGGCGCGCAGCTTCTTCTTTTTGCTGTATCAGTTCGTGTGTACCAAGTATCGCAATGTCGAAATCGTCTTTGTGGCGCATCATACTGAAGGTCACGAAGTGACCGAAGATGAGTTTTTCCACAAAGGTGAGTCTGGGGGGACGTTCATCTCTTCTGGGTACACTAAGGCCCTAGACATCACCAAGGAGCGTTACCACCCGACCCTGTGGAATGTGTATGCCTTTCACTGCTCGGATGGGGACAATTTCGAGTCTGATAATCCGGCGGCGCTCAAGGCCGCCAAAGAGCTGTGCGAGGTGTGTAACCTCTTCGGCTACGGAGAGATCAAGCCGTTGGGCTCGCGTTACTATGAGAGCTCGATGCTCAACATCTTCCGTCGCCTCGAAGCGGACAATTTCCAAACCGTGCTGATCGAGCGCAAAGAAGACATCTGGCCGAGCTTCAGGGCCTTCTTGGCCAAAGAGAGAGCGCGCGAAGCGACGGCGGCTGCAGAAGCTTAGACACAAGAGGGTTGCTATGGCTGACTGGGATATCAAGGACCTGGAATACTGGGACGAGAAGATCCGTGAGAAAGCCGCAGAGTTCGGCCTTTCGTGGTATACGCAGGAGTTTGAGATCTGCGACCACCTGCAGATGCTCAGCTCCATGGCGTATTCGGGCATCCCTTCCCACTACCCACATTGGTCATATGGGAAAGCCTATGAGAAGACGAAAACCCTCTATGACTATGGAGTGTCTGGACTGCCGTACGAAATGGTCATCGCTTCGAATCCTGCAATCGCCTACCTGATGCGGGATAACTCCCTGTGCTTGCAGATCCTCACCATGGCCCATGTGTATGGGCATAACGATTTCTTCAAAAACAATTTCACCTTTGGCTTTGCTCAGCACGAGCTCATTCTTCCGACTTTCAAGGTGCGTGCTGACCGTGTACGTTCGTATATTGAGGACCCGTCCATCGGTCAAGAAAAGGTAGAGAGCATCCTGGATGCCGCGCACGCACTTTCCTTTCAGTGCCGGCGGAACTTGGCGATTAAGAAGCTTTCTCCTGAAGAAGAGCGTCAGCGAGTCGCGGAAGCTGCCCAGCCGCAAGCTGATCCATTTCAAAGTATTCACAAACGGCAAGCCTATACACCTCCTGACCTGCACAAAATGCCGCTCTCGCCCGAAGAGGACCTCCTGCCGTTCATCCGCGATCACAATCCTTATCTGAGCGAGTGGGAGAAAGACCTCCTCACGATCGTCCACGAGGAGGCGCAGTATTTTATGGCCCTCATGGAAACGAAGATCATGAATGAGGGCTGGGCCAGCTACTGGCATCGTGAGATCCTCAATAGCCTCCAGCTGCCGCAAGACATTCACTTGGAATTCCTGGTGCGCCACAATCAGGTAGTGCGGCCATTTCCCCGCGGCATTAATCCCTATCACTTGGGCCTGAAACTGTGGGACGATATTAAGCGTCGCCATGACGATCCCACCCCTGAGGAGATCGAAAGGTACGGCAAACCGACGAAAACCAGTACGGAAGCACTTTTCGAGGCTCGTGAGGTGGATCGTGACGTGTCGTTTCTCCGTCGTTTTTTGACTGAAGAACTGATGCAAGAGATGGACATGTTCCAGTACGAACCGCGCGGCGATGAGCTGGTGATCTCCAAAGTGTCTGACAAGGACAGTTGGCGCGACGTGAAGGAAACGCTGCTGAAGAATGTGGGGATGGGCAGTATTCCGGTCATCAAGATCGAGGACGCCGACTATAGCCATGCGCGTACGCTCTACTTGAAGCATTACCATGATGGTCGCGACCTCCAGTTGGAGTACGCCGAGCGTGCGCTCTCCTATATTCACCAGTTATGGGGATACGAGGTCGTCTTGGAGACTGCGGTCAACGGGAAAAAGGCTTTGCTAGCGTACAGCGATAAAGGCTTCGCGACCAAGCCGTTGAAATAAGCCACTCAGTCTACAGTGACCGGTTCGGAGTCGGTCAGTCTGTCAGTCGATCAGTCTGTCAGTCTTTTACTCGTCGAAGCCACGAGATGACCTAACGGTTGGCCTACCGGACTACTCGACTGTTCGACCGTGAGACTGTCCGACTGTTCGACTCCGAGACTCCAGACTTTTCCTATGCTGATTCCATTCCTCCTGCGTGAAGCGACCTTCACGGACGCAACCCAAATTCTGCACCTGGCTCGCCTCCTCGATTCCATCAATCTCCCGACCGACGAGGAGGACTTGGTCGCGCTCATTCAGCGGTCGGTCCTCTCTTTTCGGGGACAGATAAAAGACCGCCAGGACGGCATGTACCTCTTCGTGCTCGAAGAGCGGAGTACGCGCTGCATTGTCGGCACCGCTATGCTCATTGCCAAACATGGTACGCCGGAGTCCCCACACTTCTACCTGGAGATGGCGACTGACCAGCGATATTCCAAGACGCTCAAAAAGATGTTCCGTCACACTTACCTGACGTTGCGCCGCTGTCTTGATGGCCCTACCGAGGTTGGCGGCCTCATCGTTGATCCGCCCTTCCGCCAGAATCCAGCCAAGATCGGCAAGCAACTGTCCTTTGTGCGGTTTCTCTATCTCGCTCTGTACCCCACCCGTTTCGAGGACGAGGTCATTGCCGAGATGCTACCACCGTTGACTGACGAGAAAGAGAGCCTGTTCTGGGAATGTTACGGCAGGCGAGTGACCGGCCTCAGCTTTCGCGAGGCTGATAAGCTCAGTATGAAGGACAAAGAGTTTATTGATGCGTTGTTTCCTCCGATCCCGCTCTACGTCAGTATGTTTCCGGTTGAAGTTCAGGAACAGATCGGTACTGTTGGCCGAGAGACGCAAGGCGCAGTCCATCTGCTAGAAAAGATCGGCTTGCATTTTCTGCGTCACGTCGATCCCTTCGATGGAGGACCTTATTACGGCGCTAAGGTTGAGGACATCGTGCTGGTCCAGCGGTTCCGCCGTTACCGGCTCGCCGTCGGTCAGGCCGACCAAGAAGCGGAGTCGTGTGAGGACCTGTTGATTGGCTGGGAAGGGAGCAACGGCTTTCGTGCGGCTCGGATCAGTGCCAGACCCCACGAGTCAGGATTGCTCTGTGCAGCTGAGGTGCTGAAAGCCCTCGACCTGCACGAGGGAGTAGAGATTGGCGCGATTCCGTTCTTGTGACTCTGAGGGTGAACGTCCGTACGTGTGCATATGACTGCCTCGCGCGTTGTCCTCATGGGCGACCCGACGTATTTTTCGATTCGGGCAGGAGCAAATCCTCATACCCGGACTCTGTGGGGCAGGAGGAAAAGTGTCAATCGCCGGAAAGCGATTGCTCAGTGGCATGCCTTTGCCCAATTACTCGGGCGCTGTGGCGTGCGGGTTCTGGTGGTGCCGCCTGACCCGGCGCTCACTGGGCTGGTCTATCCAGCCAATGCAGGATTTCTCTTCCCCCTCGACGCTGTTCTACCCTTATCCGACAAGACCTTCTATTTATCCAACCTGGTTCCCTCTCGGGCCGGGGAGCACCCGGTGTATGAGCAGTTTCTGACACGTTGTGGTTTTCGCACCGCCCCGGTACAGGCGCGTTTTGAAGGCGAAGCCGACTTTTTCCCAGTGGGGAAGCGCTATCTGTTTACGTATGGTCGCCTCGAAACTCAGCGCTTCCGTTTCCGCTTGAGGCTCCCGCCGTATGAACGAATCTATGGTTTTCGTTCAGAACTTGGCGTGCTTGCCGAGTTGCAACAGATCGCCGCCGGTGTGGAAGTTGTCCCGCTCGAATTGTGCGACGAAGCCTACTACCATG
>CAZAYE010000175.1:4553-6857 GCA_964489255.1 uncultured Enterobacteriaceae bacterium | reverse complement strand
CATCGCAGTCGACACCGCCTGCTCTTCGTCGCTTGTTGCAGTCCATCTCGCCTGCCACAGCCTGTGGAACGGAGAGTCTGCCTTGGCGCTGGCTGGCGGCGTAAATCTAATTCTCTCGCCAGCTTCCACAATCAGTTACTCTAAATTAGGAGCCATAGCTCCAGATGGTCGCTGCAAAACCTTTGATGCTCGTGCAGACGGTATCGTTCGGGGCGAGGGTGTCGGGGTGGTTGTACTGAAGTCTTTATCTCAGGCTCTAACCGACGGAGACCCCATTTACGCTGTCATTCGCGGCAGCGCGGTTAACAATGATGGACGCACCAACGGGCTCACCGCACCTAGTCGGCAGGCCCAGGAAACTATGTTACGGGAAGCCTATCGGCAGGCCAACGTCTCGCCAGGTCAAGTCCAGTATATCGAGGCTCACGGTACGGGAACGCTCCTCGGTGATCCGATTGAGGCGAAAGCCTTAGGGACCGTACTTGCTGCCAACCGTCCGCCTGGATGTCCTTGCCTCATCGGTTCAGTCAAGACCAATATTGGCCATCTAGAGGCAGCGGCAGGCATCGCCGGCCTCATTAAAGTCGCCTTGTCATTGAAACACGGCGAGATCCCGCCGAGCTTGCATTTTCAGGAACCTAATCCCCATATCCCCTTCGACGATCTCCGGTTACGAGTGCAGACGACTCTGAGTCCATGGCCTGAGCATGTAGGTCCAGCCCTGGCCGGAGTCAGTTCCTTCGGTTTCGGCGGGACCAATGCCCATGTCGTCTTGGCGGAGGCTCCCCAGACCGATGGCGGAAGGCAAGGAGTTGAGTACGGGACGAAAAATCCGCAATCCGCAATCCGCAATCCGCAATCTCTACATCTGCTGCCGTTGTCAGCGCGCAGCCCCGAGGCCTTGCGGTCTCTGGCCCGATCCTATCAAGACTTTCTGGCTACCCCACAGCCCACCGTATCCCTACAGGACCTCTGTTACACAGCTAGTGTACGTCGTAGTCACCACGATTACCGTCTCGCTGCGACAGGCCACGCACAGGAACAACTGATCAAATCCCTAGAAGCATTTTTGCGGGGAGACACTCAGCCTGGTCTGTCTTCCGGTTGCACGGTTTCCGACCGCCGCAGCAAGCTCGTTTTTGTCTTTCCCGGACAAGGATCACAATGGGCCGGCATGGGGCGGCAGCTCTTGGCGCAGGAGCCAGTCTTTCGCGAGGCTATAGAACGCTGTGACCGGGCGATGCGGCAATATAGGGATTGGTCCTTGCTGGCAGAACTCACCACCGCTGATGAAGCACGGTCTCGGTTGAACGGAATCGACGTCATCCATCCTACTCTCTTCGCGGTCCAGGTGGCCCTGGCGGCGCTCTGGCGGTCCTGGGGTATCGAGCCCGATGCGGTGGTGGGCCACAGCCTGGGAGAGGTAGCGGCAGCATACGTCGCTGGCGCGCTGAGTCTGGAACACGCCGTTCGGATCATTTGTTGTCGGAGTCAACTGTTAAAGCGGATGAGTGGACGGGGAGCGATGGCCGCCGTGGAGCTTTCCTGGGAGCAGGCTCGGCGCGCTCTGGCCGGCTACGAAGATCGCGTATCCCTTGCGGTCAGCAACAGCCCCACCTCCACCGTGCTGTCAGGGGATCCAGCGGCTCTGGAAACCATTCTGGATCGACTGCAACGTCAAGATATCTTCTGCCGCCTAATCAAGCAGGTGGATGTCGCCTCCCACAGTCCCCAGATGGAGCCTCTGCGTGTTGACTTACTGCAAGCCTTAGAAGGGTTACAACCCCAGTCTACATCCGTGCCGATCTATTCCACTGTGACCGGCGCGGTCAGGGACGGCCAAGAGTGCGATGCAACCTACTGGGTGAGAAACCTGAGAGAGCCGGTACTCTTTTCGACGGCCGTACAACGACTGTCGGAAGATGGCTATGACGTTTTCCTAGAGATCAGCCCGCATCCCCTTCTCCTCGGCGCCATCCAACAAGGATGTCATCACTGGGGTCGCACAGGTACTGTGCTCCCTTCTCTGCGGCGTGAGGAAGATGAACGTGGCGTGATGCTGAGCTCACTGGGGGCGCTCTACACGCTGGGGTACTCGGTGGACTGGAGCCGGCTGTATCCGACTGGGGGCCGCTGCATGCAACTTCCCTCTTATCCCTGGCAGCGGGAGCGGTTCTGTTTGGCGGACCAAGATGCCAACCGCAGCCGAATCTGGAAGCGGGCTGTGACCCGCGATGGTATCAGCCATCCGCTGTTGGGCCAGTATTTCACCTCGGCTGCTCACGCCGGGACCCATTTCTGGGA
>CAZAYE010000175.1:0-4543 GCA_964489255.1 uncultured Enterobacteriaceae bacterium | reverse complement strand
TTTCTGGGAAACGGATCTCGGCACTGATTCGTTTCCCTACCTGAACGACCACCGTGTGCAAGGAACGATCGTACTGCCGGCCGCGGCTTACGTGGAGATAGCTCTCGCCGCCGCGACGGCAGCTTTTGAAGGGGGGCCGCATGTCTTGAAGAACGTGACCTTCAAAAAGGCACTCTTCATTCCGGAAGCTGGTACTCAAAGAGTCCAACTAATTCTCTCTCTGCAGATGCCTGGAACAGCCTCCTTTCAATTCTTCAGCCGCCAAACGGATGCCACACCGCAACAGGCACCATGGATGCTACACGCTACCGGCACGATCCAGCTGGGCCAGGCCGAACTTGCAGTGACACCGCCAGAACACGACCTCCCTGAGACGATTCAGGCTCGGTGTCCGGAGCCCGCCTCTAGCACGGAGCACTATCAGGCCATGCAAGAGCGGGGGCTCCAATACGGCCCGAGCTTCCAGGGCATAGAGCAGCTCTGGCGACAGGATGGGGAGGCCATCGGTCGGCTGCATCTTGCAGAAACAGTAGAGCCGGACGCAGAGGCCTATCAGCTTCATCCGGCAGTGCTGGACGCTTGCTTTCAGGTATTGGCGGCCACGTTGCCGAAGCACAACCCCGACGTCGCCGAAGGAGCTACCTACCTGCCTGTAGGTCTGGATAGCCTGTGTATCTATAACCGTCCCCATCTCGGCGCCAGACTATGGGGCCATGCTCTCCTGCGGCCTGGGACAGAGGCGAATGCGGATTCTCTCAAGGGAGATGTCTTCTTGCTTGACGAGAGCGGACAGGCGGTGCTTGAAGCGCTGGGCCTCAGCCTTCAGCGCCTGGACCGTGGCGCGCAGCGTGGCCCGGAACAGGACCCGAGCAATTGGCTGTATGAAATACACTGGGAACGCAAGAGCCCCCCGCAGCCGGATCAAGCCCAGGAACTGCTTCCACCGGATCAACGGAGCAGTTGGCTCATCTTTACCGACAGTCGTGGCGTTGGACAGACACTCCGGTCGTTGCTAGAGACGCGCGGCGAGACTTGTTTGATGGTCTCCCCTGGTGAGACGTACCAGGTCGTCGAACCGGGACACTGGCAACTGAATCCGGCTCGACCGGAAGAATTCCAGCAGCTGCTGAAAGATGCTCTCGGATCAAATCACCTCCCGTGTCGTGGGGTGGTCCACTTGTGGAGCCTGGAGGCGCCGCCGCCGGAGCAAACTACGCTCGCCTCCTTGGAGGCTACGCAAGTGCTGAGCTGTGGCAGCACACTGCACCTAGTCCAGGCATTGGCCAAAGTTGGTCAGGCCAAGTCGCCCCGTCTCTGGCTGGTGACCGCAGGGGCCCAAGCGGTCAGGGCAGCAGGTGAATCCATCGCGATCGCCCAATCACCTTTGTGGGGGCTGGGAAGAGTTATTTTCCACGAACATCCGGAACTTCGTTGCACCACAGTAGACCTGAGCAGCGCGGCTCGACCAGACGAGAGAGAATCACTCTTCCAAGACCTATGGTCTGATGACGCCGAAGACCAGCTCCTCTTGCGCGGTGATCTGCGTTACGTGGCCAGGTTGGTGAGGTATGCGCCAAAAGATCAGACCATAGACCACCGACTTCAGACTACAGACTCTGGACTAGAGATTACGGACCAGAGTCTTGTGCCTCCTCCGTTCCGTTTGGAGATAGACAAGCCCGGTATTTTGGACAACCTGACCCTGCGAGTTTGCCCACGCCAGCAGCCAGGTCCTGGACAGATCGAGATTCAGGTCTGTGCTGTCGGTCTCAACTTCAGGGACGTTCTGTACGCGATGGGCGTTTTACCGCCAGTCTCTGAGGACACCGCAGGCGTGGGTTGGGAGTGTGCCGGAAAGATTGCAGCGCTGGGAGATGGTGTTGAGGGTTTCCAGCTCGGCGATGAAGTCCTGGCATTTGCTCCTTTCTCCTTCAGCGCCTTCGCCACGACGGTCGCCCCTCTTGTGATCCCGAAGCCGGCCCACCTCAGTTTCGTGGAGGCCGCGACCATTCCCCTCGCTTTCAGCACGGCGTGCTACGCTCTGTCTCACCTGAGCAAGCTCAGAAAGGGTGAGCGTATCCTTATCCACGCAGCCGCCGGAGGTGTTGGTCTTGCGGCGGTGCAGCTCGCCCAGCGGGTAGGTGCGGAAATCTTCGCCACAGCCGGCAATCCGGAGAAACGGGAATTCCTCAAGTCCTTGGGCGTCCACCACGTGATGGACTCCCGGTCATTAGACTTCGCCGAAGAGGTGATGCAGCGCACACATGGAAAAGGTGTGGATGTTGTCTTGAATTCGTTGGCGGGAGAATTCATTCCCAAGAGTCTCTCAGTTCTGGGACCCTATGGACGTTTCCTCGAAATCGGCAAGGCCGATATCCTGCAGAATAACCTCGTGGGTTTAGGGAATTTCCGGAACAATCAATCGTTCTTTGCCATCGACCTGTCTACCCTGTTTTTACAACGGCCGGAGATCGGCGCGGCCTTACTCGGCGAAGTTATACAGTACTTCGCTGAGGGCGCTCTCAAACCCCTGCCTTATCAGGTATTCCCCATCTCGCAGGCCGTCGCCGCTTTTCGCCACATGGCCCAGGCCAGGCACATCGGCAAAATCGTGGTCTCCCTCCGTGAGCAAGAAGGAGTAAGAATCGAAGGTCAAACCCCACTCCCTGTGACGCTTCATGCCGATGGTACCTACTTGATCACCGGCGGACTTGGAGGGCTAGGTTTATCGGTCGCTCAGTGGATGGTCCACCAAGGAGCACGACATGTAGTGTTGATGGGGAGGAGTGGCGCTTCCGCTTCGGCCCAGGAAGCCGTGAACGCTCTGAGAGAAACCGGCGCTCAGGTCGTGGTTGCCAAAGCAGATGTAGCGCAAGTCCAACCGGTCGCCAGCGTCCTCGCAGAAATTGAGCAGACGATGCCGCCATTGCGAGGCATCGTCCACGCCGCCGCCGTTTTGGACGATGGGATTTTGCTTCAGCAAGACCAAGAGCGCTTCAAAGCAGTCATGGCGCCAAAGATCGGTGGAGCCTGGAATCTCCACCAGCTGACCGTGAACGCGTCACTGGATTTCTTCATCCTGTTCTCCTCAGCCGCCGCACTGTTCGGATCTCCAGGCCAAGGAAATTATGCGGCTGCCAACGCCTTCCTCGATACGCTGGCGCATTACCGACGAGATCAAGATCTGCCTGCCCTGAGTATTAACTGGGGACCTTGGCGCGAAGTCGGCCTGGCGGCCGCTCAGGCGAATCGGGGTGAGCGGCTGGCTTTTCGAGGATTTGGCAGTATCAGCCCAAAGCAAGGATTAGAGACGTTGGGACGCTTGCTTGGCCAAGACTCAGCTCAGGTCGGGGTAGTGCCCTTCAACTGGCAGCAGTGGAGTCAGTTTTACCCGACATCCAACGCCTCAGCACTGTTGACCCACCTGGCAGGTGAACAGGCCAACGTCTCGCCGAAAGGCGGCGATCCGCAAGGAAAAATGGGCTTGACCTATGACATAGTGCTGGCCACGGCACCAGAGGAGCGTCAGCAGTTATTGGAGTCTTATCTCAGCGAACAAATAGCCAAGGTCCTAGGGTTATCAGCCTCCGGGCTGTCCAAGCTAGATGTACGCCAACCTCTTAACCGGCTGGGAATCGACTCCCTCATGGCCATGGAACTGAAAAATCGAGTCCAGGCAGACCTCAACGTGGTTATCTCGGTAGTGTACCTCTTGGAAGGTCCCAGCATCACGCAAATGGCCACGTATGTGCTTGACCAACTAGCCACGACGACCTCTCCTCTATCGGTGGTCCCTAACGGCGGAGAAGACCCAGAGCACCTGTTGACAAACCTTGATCAGCTCTCTGATGAGGAAGTGGATTCGCTGCTTGATGCTATGCTAGCCGCAGAGGAAGGTGAGGTACGCGGATGAGCAAGGATCTTCCTGAGTCACCAGTTGAGTTTGCGACTCTGGTTGACCTCCTGCGCTGGCGGGCGCGGCACCAACCGGCGCAGCGCGCCTACACCTATCTGATCGACGGAGAAAGAGAAGGGGCCTCTCTCACGTACGCCGACCTCGACTGCCACGCCCGCGCCATTGGCGCGCTGCTCCAACGCTGTGCAGCAACCGGGGAGCGCGCCTTGCTGCTCTATCCTGCCGGGCTGGAGTTCATCGTGGCGTTCTTTGGGTGCCTCTATGCTGGCGTTACTGCCGTCCCTCTGCCTCCGCCGCATCCCACCCAGCCACAGCGGACCCTGCCCCGGCTGCAGGCCGTGACCCACGATGCGCAACCCCTGGTGGCACTCACCACCGCCTCACTTCTCTCAAAAGTTGAGCGGCTCTTCGGACAAGCTCCGGAATTACAGGCACTCCACTGGCTGGCCACCGACACCATCGCCAGCGAGCTGGCCGAGGCATGGCAAGCCCCGGCGGTGAGCAGCGAGACCCTGGCCTTGCTCCAATACACCTCAGGCTCTACGGCTGCGCCTAAGGGCGTGATGGTCACTCATAGCAACCTGTTGCATAACTTGGCCCTGATCCGGCACTGTTTCGACACCACAA
>CAZAYE010000174.1:0-6861 GCA_964489255.1 uncultured Enterobacteriaceae bacterium | reverse complement strand
CCTGGAGGCGAGTGGTTTTCTGCTCATCGTGATCCACTGCCGCACCTGGGCCCCGGCGGGGCCTATCCCTCTCCTCCAACTACAAGCACGACTGGAGTTCCGCCCCGGCGGTTCTCACCGTCTCGCCCGAGCGCCAGCATCTGGGACTGTCTCTCCCCGCTTCCAGCCGCACCACTGCCGCCTTCTCGATGTGGCCAACTGCCTCGGCACGCTCTTGCCATCGCCGCCGCGAGAAAGATGGACTGTGTATGCAAAACCCACTAAGGAGGCCTATCACATGATCGAGGGTGTGAGGGTAGTCGACCTGACGGTCCATGAAGACGACCGAGGATATCTCATCGAGATTGCTCGCCATGCCGAAGATCCATCACCACACGGGGTGGTCCACCGCTTCGGTCAAGTCTACCTCGTAGGCGACCCGGTACGCAGTACAATCCGCGCCTTCCACAAACATCACGAACTCTGGGACTTGTTCTTCATCAGCCATGGCAGCGCCAAGTTTGTGCTCAGAGATGACCGGCCCGAAAGTCCTACATATGGCGAGATGCTGACGGTTATCGCCAGTGCCCGTAAGCCGCGCTTGATCGTCGTGCCGCCCGGTGTGTACCACGGTTGGATGTCGCTCGAGGACGACACGCAGATGGTGAGCACGGCCAGCCACACCTACAACCGGGAGAACCCGGATGAAGTGCGTATCCCGCCGGACGCTTTCGGAGATGTATGGCAGGTGAAAGGACGCTAGCGATGAGCAAGATTTTGTTGGTTGGCGGTGCCGGTTATGTAGGCTCCGTGCTTGTCTCGGAATTGCTGGAACGGGGCTATGCGGTGAAGATCCTCGATCGGCTGTACTATGGCGAGGATGGCCTGCGGGATATACGCGACCGGGTGGAGGTGATCATAGGCGACATGCGCACCGTGGATCCAGACGTGCTGGAGGGTGTGGACACCGTCGTCAATATGGGCGGGCTCTCCAACGATCCTACGGCCGAATACAACCCACAGGCCAACTATGAGATGAACACCGTAGCGACATACAAGCTTGCCAGGCTCTGTAAAGAGCACGGCGTGCGGCGCTACATCTTTGCGTCATCCTGTTCCATCTACGATCGCGGGGTGGGGAACGACCAGAAAGATATCCTACAAGACGAGTCATCAGAGGTGACTCCACGGGCGGCCTACTCACGTTCGAAGTACGATGCGGAGCGCTATCTGCTGGAGATGGCGGATGATGACTTCTGCCCGGTGATCTTGCGTAAGGGGACGATTTACGGCTTCTCACCCCGTATGCGGTATGACTTGGTCGTGAACACTTTCGTCAAAGATGCGCTGTGCAAAGGGGTGTTAACCCTGCACTACGGCGGGGAAATGTGGCGTCCATTGGTAGACATCCGCGATGCGGCCCGAGCCTATATTGCTTGCCTGGAGGCGCCAGCAGACCAGGTCCAAGGCGAGATTTTCAACGTCTCCTTTGAGAATATGCGCATCTCGGAGCTAGCCCTGCGGGTACGGGAGGCGCTACTGACAGTAGGGGTACAAGCGGACATCCGGCCTGACTATGCGTACAGGGGGGTGCGCAGCTACCGGGTGTCGGCCCAAAAGATTCAGCGCATACTGGACGTCTATCCGAAGGTGACCATCGAGGAATCGGTGGTGAACATGGTGGAGCAGATCCGCAGATACGGGTTCACCGACTTCGACAACCCGAAATACTACAATATCCGCTGGATGCGTTTCCTTGAAGAGGCACACCGCATCATTCAGGTGACCGGATCGGTGTTTGGGGTTGGCAGATCCGGGTCATCGCCTCCGGTCTCTTTGCTGGCCCGAGCCGAAGAGAGGTAGGGATGCGAGTAGTGGTCATAGGCGCAACTGGACAGTTGGCGCATGATCTGATGCCAGCGCTGGCAGCGGCCGGCAGTGAGGTGATCGGTTCGAGGCATGGTGACATCGAGGTAACCGACCTGGAGTCAGTGCGTGCGTCCCTGGTGGCGGCTCGCCCTCAGATCGTCATCAACACCGCGGCCTACCATAAGGTGGACGACGTGGAAGAAACCCCAGCGCGCGCGTTCGCCGTCAACGCTGTCGGTCCACGCAACCTGGCACTGGTGTGCCGGGATTTGCAGGCACCGTTGGTCCATTTGAGCACCGACTATGTCTTCTCTGGGCGCAAGGGCCGCCCATATGTCGAGTCGGATGCAGTTGACCCGGTGAACCTCTATGGGATCAGCAAAGTGGCAGGAGAGATGGCCCTGCGTTACCTGTGGCCACAGCACTTCATTGTGCGCAGCAGCGGGCTCTATGGTAGCGCTGGATCTTCCGGCAAGGGTGGTAACTTCGTCGAATTGATGCTGCAACTGGCGCGCGCAGGCCGATCGATTAGGGTCGTCAATGACCAGAGGCTGACCCCGACCTCAACGCGCGCGCTGGCGACACAAATTGTGGCGTTGATCGGCACAGAGGCCTATGGGACCTATCATGCTACGTGCCAGGGCGAGTGCACGTGGTATGATTTCGCGGCGGAGATCTTCCGGCGCAGCGGCCTCAATCCAGAAGTCGCTCCACAAACCACGGCGGAATCCGGGGCACGAGCTATACGGCCAGCCTATTCGGTCCTGGAAAATGCTCATCTACAAGGGCTTGGTATGGATCTCATGCCGTTTTGGCAGGATGCACTCGTGACGTATTTACAAGAGCGCGTGGTGAAGAGAAGCCAGCCCATCGACTCTCTCGCCTGAAGGGGCCTCGGTGTCAAGCTCGAAGAGTCACATACGCCGTGGGAGAAAATCTCGCCAGCATGGCCATTTTATGGGCCTAATGGATGCGCTATTGAGCTTTCAGGGAGAAGGCTTAGGCTATAAAATTGTACAGAGAATATGGGATATCGTGGGGTCGGTCTTTGTATTAACTCTTACTGCACCGCTATTCTTGGTCATTGCTATAATGATCAAAATAGACTCTCATGGTCCTATACTCTATAAACCGGAGCGGATAGGAAGAAATCGCCGTAGAAAAGGCCACTATCACTACACAGGTAATGAACGAAGGGAAAAAGACTCTTTTGGTCAGCCATTTGTTTTCTATAAATTTAGGACAATGTATGCTGATGCTAAAGAACGATTTCCAGAACTTTACGCATATAATTATTCGCAGGAAGAGCTTGCCACTTTGCCTACCAAAATTTTGGTGGGACAGAAGGATAACCCAAAAGATTTCAATGATCCACGCATAACCTGTTGTGGACGCTGGCTGCGGAAAACAAGTCTTGACGAACTGCCAAATTTTATCAACGTTTTAAAAGGGGACATGCATTTGGTGGGTCCCCGTCCCGACATTATCGAACATATCAAGTATTACTCTGAGAAGCATCTCGAGATACTCTCTGTAAAACCTGGTGTGACTGGTCTTGCCCAAATTAATGGTAGGGGGAGATTGAGCTTTTTACAAACCAATGATTACGACCTCGAGTATGTCAAGAACAGATCGTTAAAGTTGGATGTAAAGATCATGTTGAAAACGATCATAGTTGTGTTTAAGAGTGATGGAGCTTTATAGCAGACAAACCATCGCGCCCTGATGTTACCTACGTCCGGGGAGCTGGGCCATCGCCCGCACGAGCTCGACCACGGCACGGAAAATTGTCGTCGCATGGGATAGTTGGTGAGGGTGGTATCGTCCGTGACAAGGAACCGCAGGGCCCGGTTAAGGAGCGCTTCTCCCCTTCAGCCCGAGGGCTCTGGATAGGAGCTAGCAGGTTGACATCGTTCTGGTCAGGCAAGCGCGTGCTGGTCACAGGCGGGACAGGGTTTATCGGGTCACACCTGGTGGAACTGCTGCTGGAAAACCGGGCGCACGTACGGATCACAGCACGCTTACAAAGGAGAAACCTACCCTGGTTTCAGGGATATAAGGATCATCTCGATTTTATCCAGGGCGATCTGACAGAGGCCGATTTTTGCAAGCGCTGCTGCGACGGCATGGATGTCGTCATGCACGCTGCAGGGAAGATCGCTGGCTTACCTTATAATTTGGTACATCCCGCGGAGATGCTCACTACGAACCTGCGGATCGATACCAACGTGATAGATGGCGCACGCGGAGCGGGAGTGCAACGGTATCTCTACATTAGCGGAGTCACAGTTTATCCTCCTGATGCGCCGGTGCCAACTTCGGAAGACCACGGGCTGGTCGGTCTGCCGGATGCAAGCGTCCGGGGGGCGAGTTGGGCGAAACGCATCGGGGAAATCCAGGCCCAATATTATGCCGCAGAGTACGGGATGGAGGTGGCCCTTGTCCGACTGAGTAACGTGTATGGACCCCGGGACGATTTCTCGGAGACCACAGCCCATGTCATTGCCGCGGTCATACGGGATATTTTTGCGCATCGCTCGCCAACGATCTGGGGCGACGGGGAGCAATCGCGCTCATACCTCTACGTCGCGGATGCCGTCCGGGGGCTCATGTTGGCGACAGAAAAATACGCCAAAGCTGATCCGGTGAATATCGGGAGCGCAGCAGAAATAACTATTAAAGAGCTGGTCAATTTGATTCTCAAGCTGACGAGCAGCGATTTGGCAATCGTCTTCGAAACATCGCGCCCCGTTGGCCATAAAAGGCGGCTGGCCGATAGTCGGAAGGCACGATCGCTCTTGGATTTTCAGCCGCAGATCGTTTTAACAGAAGGTCTTGAGCGCACGATTGCATGGTACCGAACCGCGCTGATGAGAGCGTGAGCGATGACGGAAAATCCCTGGACGACCCTATCGTCATCTCACAAATATGGCAACCCATGGTTTGCCGTCCGCGAAGATCAGGTCATTCGTCCGGACGGCAAACGTGGGATCTACGGTGTGGTCTCGGCAGGGCGTCTGGCTATCGGGATCCTGCCGCTGTGGGAGGACGGTTCTCTCACTCTCGTTGGGCAATACCGCTATCCATTGCAAGAGTACTCCTGGGAGATTCCGGAGGGCGGGGGAGATTTCGCCATCGATCCTTTGGAGAGTGCCAAGCGGGAGCTCCGTGAGGAGACCGGAATCAGCGCACGGACCTGGGAATACCTCGGGCGCCTGCACACCTCCAACTGTTTTGTGGACGAACTGTGTCACCTTTTTCTAGCCACGGAGCTCACGCAAGGGGCAGCGGAGCCCGGTCCGGAAGAGCGCCTGCAGACCCGCCGTCTTCCCTTCCACGAGGCTGTGGCGATGGCTCAAGATGGGCGCATCACCGATTCTATCAGCATTGTAGGCATCTTTCGTCTTTTGCTGCGGGAACTCTCTAGACGAGGGGAGAGAAGCCAGGGGACAAGGGCCGAGTAAACGGCATAGTTGCTTTCGGTGTGCTCCGCGTACAATAGCCCACGGTCTAGGGAGCCGATTTTCTGCAGGGAAGTCAGTTTTTTTTGGGGGAAATGTGCAATGGGAGTCAGAGAAAGATGGCGAGCTATAATTACGCAGGCAAAGCGCGATATCCGTCTTTCCCAGCGCGCTGGCAGGTATGTCCGTCCAGTGCTGCGCCATGGCACTCTACGGAAATTATCTAACATTTTCCTCATAGAGACTGAATTGCGCCTACGCAAGACGATTCTCCGAGGCTATCCCTACTACTACCTCATCGACATTTGCAATGTCTGTAATCTGCGCTGTCCCCTTTGTCCTACGGGACTCGAGTCATTGGGTCGCTATCAGGGCATGATGAGCTTCGCTGAGTACCGGCAAATCCTTGACAAAGTAGAACCTTATGCCCTGGTGAGTTCGCTGTACAATCATGGCGAGCCGTTTCTGAACAAGGATATCTTCGATATCATCGAGTACACGGCACACCACAATATCGCCACCAACGTCAGTTCAAACTTTAACTGGCCTACACGCTTTGACCCTCAAGACATCATCCGCTCGGGACTAGAGTACCTCACGATTTCTCTTGACGGCGCATCACAAGATACTTATGGGCAGTACCGTGTCCGAGGTGATTTCAACGAAGTTGTCGAGAATGTCAGGGCTGTCCTAGCAGCTCGGAGGGAACTCAAGAGCAAAACACCGTTTATCGAGTGGCAATTCATTGTGTTCAAACATAACGAGCACGAGATACAAAAGGCGAGAGAACTGGCGGCGGAGTGGGGAGTAGATCTGTTACGGTTTACTTCACCTGGTGTCCCTCCAGAGTTGATGCACGATCGGCAGATCAGCCAAAAATGGATGCCCGAAAACCGGGATTTCTGGGAGCTGAATCCGGCCATCGTCGACGACAAAGGCTTCCTGTTCGACCAGCCCTGTTTCTATCTCTATCGTTCAATGGCCTTCTATCCGGGGGGCGGTGTGTCACCCTGTTGCTTTGTCCATGACAGGCAGCATGATTTTGGCAACATACTGGAAAGCAACCTTGAAGAGATCTGGAATAACGAACGCTATCGATCAGCGCGCATGCTTTTCAGCAAAAGACCCGTTTACGAGGAGCGGGTGGAAATAATTTGCGAAGTCTGCCCGATCTTTAAGCAGGAAAATAGGCATTTGTGTGGCTCCTAACTCCCAAAAGCAGGGTTTGGTAGAAAAGTATAGGGGCGGTATTGCGAGTTGACCAGTCACAGAGTATGGTGTTGTTAAGGGTCTTCAAACATGCAACGAGTAAGAGGACAACGGGGATCAGGGAAAGAAATACAGCCCATGCTAGCAGGGGACGAGCCAACGGCGGATACGGTCGGAGTATTCCTCTCGATCATCATCGCTAACTACAACGGCCGGGCTCTCCTCAGGGGCTGCCTTGCATCGATCTATCACAATCCCCCCAAGTGTTCCTTCGAGGTCATCGTGGTGGATGACGCTTCTTCAGACCGTAGTTCTGAAATGGTCAAGGAGTGTTTTCCCCAGG
>CAZAYE010000173.1:0-6873 GCA_964489255.1 uncultured Enterobacteriaceae bacterium | reverse complement strand
CCCATACTGATGAGAGATGGTCAGCAGCGACTTGGCCGCGGGGTTCATATCTGCCTCCCGTAAGGAGCGATCAGCAATTCACCATCAGCTTTTCGCCAAGACAAGAGCAACCACCGGAGAGCTCACCATATGCCAAAACCGGAAGGGGTTCAAATTTATTTTTTTGTTCATCCCTGACGGCTCATCGCTTACTTCCGCGAAAGGAATACGAACACTCGGCCCACAGCCACCTTATCCACAATAATTTGGCCAGAGGCGCCGATGGCGAAGTCAGGAATACCGTCACCGTTTACATCCCCAGGGGAGGCGATAGAGTAACCAAACGTTGCTCCTTGATGCGGATAGGGGTCATCGAAGGTTGTTAAATGCCGACCGTCCTGCCCGTTAAAAAGGAAGACCTCGCCCTGCACATGGAACTGATCCACGGTCTGGAATGGGGCACCAATGAGAATCTCGGGCACACCGTCTTGGTTCATATCGGGGGCCTGATGTAGGACATAGCCAAAGCCAGCGTACGGTCTGGGCACGGGATCGTTTAGGGTCAGGAGCAACTTCCCATCCGCCCCACTGAAAACGAACGCCACCCCCTGAGCGGGGTTTTTACCGACATCCTTGTAGGGAGCGCCGACCAGAATGTCCGGCACACCATCCTTATTGATGTCCCCTCCCGATGCGAGCCGCCAACCAAAAACCTCGCCCGCCAGCGGCTGCGGGTCATCCAGGATGTAGAGTGGCTCCCCATCCTTGCCGTTGAAGACGTAAACCCTCCCCTGCACAGAGACATTCCCTACGGTCGTGTACGGCGCACTGACGAGAATCTCCTGGGCACCATCTTTGTTCATGTCACCGATGGCAGCGACACACCAGCCAAAAGCGGCGCCCCCAGACTGCTGCGGTGGTGCGAGGGTCAGTAACAATCCTCCAGTGTTGCCGTCGAAAACAAACGCCTTGCCCTCTCCATCCTGGGCAAACGCACCGATCACCAACTCGGGAGTACCGTCGCTGTTAAGGTCACCAACTGAGGCGACCGACCAGCCGAAACCTGCCCCCATTTGTCGGTGCGGCGCCTGAAGAGAGTACAACAACGTTCCGTCTTTACCGCTGAAGACGAACGCCTCCCCACTCCCTTCCTGGCCGAAGGCGCCGATGAGCAGATCTGGGGTGCCATCTTTGTTCACGTCACCGGCCGCTGCGACCGAGAAGCCAAAGGCCGCGTAGGGCATCGGAACAGGGTCTTCAATCGTCATCAAGAGCTTGCCGCTTTTGCCACTAAAGACGAAGGCCCGACCTTGATGCTCATTGAGTTTCACATGTTGGTCATAGGCACCAACGAGATAGTCCGAGACTCCGTCTCCGTCGAGGTCGCCAGCGACTACCATTGAGGACGCGAAGCCAGAGAAAGGGAGCCGAAGCGGATTATCAATGATCATGGTCTGAGCAACCGCTCGGTCAAGGAGCCCCCAGCAAAGCAGGAGAACAAGCGAGACGCAGATGAACACACCGCGAAGAAAACGCATAACAGATTCCCTTGAGGAGACGTTAAAAGTTTCGGGTAAATCACTGGGCTGAAAAGGATTGAGGACCGGAGAGAAGAGAAATACTACCCCTACCCCCAAACGCCGGGGCTTTATATCGTAGCCTGGTGAGGCTGTCAAACAGGAATTTCCGTCTGATACGCTTTCCTCTGAATGCCGTGCCATATCGCTCACCCTTCGACAGGCTCAGGGCGAGCGGGCAAAGGACTTGAAATCGAGACAAAATCCGTTCGTGCTGAGCCCCCCTTCGACAGGCTCAGGACAGGCTTCGGCAAGCTCAAGACAGGCTTCGACAAGCTCAGGCTCAAGCTCTATTGAAGCCTGAGCAACGCTTTTTCAGCACCCGACTAGGGCTGTTTCTTCAGTCCCGCTGCGACAACGTACATCTCTGCCGAGCCCTTGCGGGTAGCCTCGAGACGGGTCGTCTTCACCGTGGCAAACCGTGTACGTATCTCGGTAAGAAACTCTTTGTGCTCTGGTCCCATAAAAACTTTAAGGACAAACGTTCCCCCTGGCCGTAAGAGCGCCGAAGCACAGGCCAGGGCCGCCCGGCAAAGTGCCATGGCCCTGGCCTCATCAACTTCTCTGATACCGCTCAGCTTGGGAGCTAGGTCGGACAGTAACACGTCAGCCGGCCCTCCCAGGAGAGCGAGAATCCTTTCTTGCTGCGCTGGATCGGTAGCGTCGCCTTGCAGCAGCGTAACGTTAGGCAGGGGCACGGGATCGAGGGCAACAAGGTCGATACCAATGACCTTTCCGGTTTTGCCGACTAACTCGGCAGCAATCTGGACCCAGCCGCCAGGCCAAGAGCCCAGGTCAACTACCCGATTGCCTGAGTGAAGGAAATGAAACTCACGATTGAGTTCAAGCAGCTTATAGGCCGAGCGCGCGCGATACCCTTCCCGTTTCGCTTTATGGTAGAAAGCGTCCTTACGTTCGTACACCTTTCACCCTGATTCCAGACGCTAGACTCCCCGCGGTCGTATATAACGTTGGTACACCTTCGGCAGTTCCATAGGGAGCGAGGCGACATCTTCCAGGACGAGATAGCGAGACGGCTCACACATCTCACGCAGATAGTCGTGCCCTGCCTTATCGACGGTCAAGCAGAAGGTGAGCACCCCTGCGCGGTCGGCTTCGCGGAGCGCCATCATAGTGTCACGCAGCCCATAGGTAATCGAGCGTCGGTCTGTCCCGTAATCCATATCCTGTGGAAACCCGTCGCTCAGTAACACCAGGAGCTTCACCCGACAAGCAAGATCCTTCAGCTTCTCCAGTGAGTGACGCAAGGCAGCACCCATACGGGTCGAGCGTTTGGGAACAATCGCACCGATCCGGCCTTTGACAGTGGGGGATAACGCTTCGGCGAAGGACTTAATGTGGTAGAACTCAACATTGTCGCGACCCTGACCAGAGAAGCCGTAGATAGCATAAGAGTCGCCGATCTCCTCTAGCGCCTCAGCCATAAGCACCAGGGCTTCCTTGGTCACATCGATGATGCGACGCGGCGTCGGTTGAGGCGTCACCGGCCGTTTCTTCCACATCGACAGCCAGTCGTCTTGATCTTCATCGGCATACTGCCGCGTGACCGGCTCAATCGGTTCATCGGTTGAGGCGCTCATGTCCAGCAAGAATAGGGCGGCGACGTCACGTTCGGTCTGCCGCCGGGTGGTGTACAGCTTGGGTGAAGGCGAGACGCGGGCACGCAGATCGCTTGCCGCCGTCACCACCGCATTGAGGTCGAATTCCTCTCCGTCTTCCAGGCCGCGCACCAGCCGGTACTGTTCTGGGCGGATGCGCTGAAATTCGTGCTTCACTGCTGGTCTGAGGGTGGCGTACTCATTCAGCGTTTTGGCGAAATATTCGCCGGCGTCACCAGCGAGGATAATCTCGCGCAGTCGGCACCAACGCGACCGATAGTCAGCGATCTGGTAGTCCCATTCATCGTAGAAAAAAATGAGTCCCTCTTCCCGTTCGCGCCGTCGCTGTCCGTTGACAACCACCATCCCGTCCTCTGGAACGACCTGGTTCCCTTCGCCGTTGCTCGGCAGTTTGCCGATCAGGTCGCTGACATACAGCCCCTGTGGTGTGATCGTGTCTGGCTTGCCCTGGCGGATTTGCAGGTCC
The DNA here is from genome assembly GCA_964489255.1 of uncultured Enterobacteriaceae bacterium. Lineage (GTDB taxonomy): Bacteria > Desulfobacterota > Binatia > Bin18 > Bin18 > CAZAYE01. The sequence goes on along the minus strand of CAZAYE010000173.1, from coordinate 3,211 downwards.
ACTCCAGCCTCGAGCAGTGCCTTTAATTCCTCGGGTGACAGTGGGGTGCCACCCTCGCGATCGTCTGTCTCAGCCTCTAGTTCCAGTTGTGGCAATTCAGGGGCATCCGGCGGAGGCGGGCTGTCGTCCATTTCAGGATCGATGAGGGCATCACCGGTCACCTTATCGAAGACGATCGAGCCAAACGCAGCGGGGTCCCGACTCTGCTGTACGGCCGCCAGTGAGGACAACAGCCGTAGGTACATCTCTCCGGCAAAGAGGGCGGAGTCATAGACCGTGAGGCGGTGACGAGACGGCCAGGTGAACCCGGACACCAACGTCATCAAAGGATCAGGCAGCAGAGAGGGTAAAGGCAGAGAGTCGGCCCAACGCAAGTCGTCACGCAGGCCGCGATACGTACTGCCAATTCTGGCATTCACTCGTTGTGTCTCGAGCAACAGAAACAGCGCTTCGACAATGTCCGGGTGCGGAAAACGGCGAAAATACTCACCTAACCCACCTGCTTGCTCTTCTTCTTCACCCAGAAGCTGACGTAGGGCCAGAGAAAGCCGCGGCCACAGCGCAGGCAGGGAAAACTCATAGGTTCCGAACTCACGGCGACCGGCTTGTTGCACCGCCAGCACCCGGAACAGGCGAAAGTTTTCTTCATAGGTAGAAAACAGGTCCACCCGCGCAGGCAAGGGCAGCGCGTCGCTGTATACCGGGAACTCTTCTAAAGGTGGCGGATAGAAGAACATTTCCTGTCTGTGGATGCCGACCGGCGTTCCAGACAGCATGTGAATGTATTTGCGCAAGAGTTCTTGCACCTCTTCCAAGTCTACGCCAGGAGAAGACTGACGAAGCACTCTCACACTGGTGTGGGACTCCAGAGCAAAGAACGCAACTCCGGCCGCCGGATTGTCTCGGGCAATCTCTAGTCCTTTAGCGAGCCAGCCTGCCAATCCTTGCTCATCGGCTTCTTCACAAGCGCGTGGCAGCGCCCGCAGAAGAGGAGGGAGACCCACAGGGAACGCGTGCGCTACAGCAACCAGTTGTGTACGCAATTCCACTCGCTGCTCCAGCCCTGTGGCTTTGATGAGCGGCGCGAGTAGAGGAACGAGCGGCGGCACTGAGGCCGGATCGGCACGCAACACGGGAGAGAGCACTGAGAGCAAGAAGGTGCGCAGTGCTGCCGGCCTCTCGGCCAAAACAGGGGGAAGGCTGAAAAAGCTCTCCTCAGCCGCTTTAGCTGAGAAGGTTGCTGCTCTCTGGCAGTCTCGTAAAAGCGAGAGCCGCTCCTGCACGGTGAGGGCAGAAAACCCCAGCGGCAGTTTGGCATAAAACGTCCAGGGGCCAGAGTCCTGTACCAACACGCCAAGCTTGGCCCATTCCGCCATTTCCTCGCCCGTGAGCACGGGCAACGCCACCGGGGCCGCCTCAAAATAGGCAACAGCCAGAAATTCGCCTTTCCAGCCTTTGGCTCCGAGCAAGGCGCTCCCGTGAGTCGCCCAAGCACGGAGCCGTTGCGGCACTGGGGAAGGCAATGAAGCGAGGAGAGGTGCGGAGGTTTGCAGAAACTGAGTACCCAGGCGACGTGAGATTTTCAGGGTTTCGCGGCCGATCGCCGCCCATTCTTCGGCAAGGCCCAGTCCCAGGCGAGCGAGGTCGTACGGGTCAATGGCAAAGTAGGCTACCGCGCCGTCACGCGAAGTCGGTTCCTCGCTGGCGAGACGTTCGCCAATCTTGACCCAGCGGGAAAACTCCTTCGTTCCGAACGCCGGCCACGCAGCAGGAGCGGTTCGACAAAACCCCTGGGCCAGGGTTAGCGAGATGGCGGCCAGACGATCGCCAGTCGCCAGGATAGTCTCGCGCGGCCGGGATCCCAAGGTTTCCAAAGCCGCCAGCAGGGCTTGCCCAGCAGCGTCTCCAAGCAGGTGACGGTTGTCAAACCAGAGGTGGCGGAGAGAAGGCATCAGATGAGTGATGAGTGATGAGTGATGAGTGATGAGTACGGAAGGCAGGATAAGCAGGCCGTTGTTCGCATCCGAATACCTTTGTTCTCATTACTCGTTACTCATTACTCGTTACTTTAGAGATAGGTGAGCCAATGACTATACTTGCGGTCCTTGCCTTTCGTGATGGCAAAGAACCGCTCTTGGAGAGCATGGGTCACTTCGCCCGGCACGATACCACGGATTCGCCGATCATCAACCTCGCGGATCGGAGTGACTTCAGCGGCAGTACCGGTGAAAAATGCCTCATCGGCGAGATAGACCTCGTCTCGAGTCACCCGTTCTTCTTCCAGAGGATAGCCCATGTCACGCAGTAAGGTAACCACCGAGTCACGGGTGATGCCAGGCAGGATCGAAGAAGAAAGTGGTGGAGTCTTTACCTTTCCCCGGCGCACGATGAAAAGGTTCTCCCCTGGGCCTTCAGCCACATACCCGTCGGTGTCAAGCAAGAGTGCTTCGTCATAGCCCAAATCCCATACCTCTTTCCCAGCGAGGATAGAATTGAGGTACGTGCCCACGGCTTTGGCTTTGGTCATAAAGGTGTTGACGTGAAAGCGTTGGAAGGAGGAGGTTTTCACCCGGATGCCTTTTTTCAGACCTTCTTCACCAAGGTACGCCCCCCACGGCCAGACAGCAATCGCGACCCGGATAGGATTTGTCCGCGCATGCAGGCCACGTTCACCTTCGCCGATGAACACCAATGGACGGATGTAACACTCTTTGAGATGGTTAGCACGGACGGTTTCAATACACGCTTGCATCACTTGTTCCGGAGTGAAGGGAATCTTCAAACCCAGGATGTGAGCGGAATCGAACAGGCGTTCGTTGTGCTCGACCAACCGGAAGATGGCAGAACGGCCGTCCTCACAGGCATAGCAGCGGATGCCTTCGAACACACCAACGCCATAGTGCAGGGTATGGGTGAGAACATGTACCTTTGCCTCGTTCCAGGACACCAGCGTGCCGTCCATCCAGATCTTGCCGTTATCCACACGCGCCTCCTTGACAAGAGTATTCTGCAAATCAGAACCCCCAGGCAAAGTCAACCCAAGGCGACGGCAGGCTGGCAGAAAAAACAGAAACGGTGCAGGAAGCAGGGGAAAGTATGAGAAAGAGCGGTCAGTGCTGAACCGGAGTCAAGGAGAAAAAGGAAGGGCAGAAACGGGGGAACGGAAGACAGGGATTCTGGAAGGACGCAATAGATTGCGCCTATGCATAAC
>CAZAYE010000172.1:0-6883 GCA_964489255.1 uncultured Enterobacteriaceae bacterium | reverse complement strand
GTCTTTCGGGGTCAGAATTCGTCGAAATGTTTGTTGGTGTTGGGGCAGCGCGGGTGCGGGACCTGTTCGAGCAGGCACTGCAGAAAGCGCCGTGCATTGTGTTCATCGACGAGCTGGACGCCCTGGGCAAGGTCCGCGGCCTTGCTCCCACCGGCGGCCACGAGGAGCGTGAACAGACCCTGAATCAGCTCTTGGTAGAGATGGATGGGTTCGATCCCAACACTGGTGTCATCATCATGGCCGCCACCAATCGGCCGGAGATCCTTGATCCGGCGTTGCTCCGCGCTGGCCGGTTCGATCGGCACGTCGTGTTGGACCGGCCGGATGTCAAGGGACGGGAAGCGATTCTGCGGGTGCACGCCAAGAACGTCAAGCTGGCAAAGGAAGTGGACCTGAGTGTGATCGCCGCGCGCACGCCGGGCTTTGTCGGCGCCGACCTCGCCAACATCGTGAATGAAGCGGCACTGCTTGCTGCCCGCCGGGGCCGGGATGAAGTACTGATGGCCGACTTCGATGAGGCGGTTGATCGGGTCATTGCCGGCCTGGAGAAGAAGAACCGGGTGATCAATCCGCGGGAAAAAGCGATCATTGCCCACCATGAGATCGGCCATGCGCTCACGGCCGAGTTGTTGCCAGCTGGAGCTCCGGTGCGCAAAGTCTCGATTATCCCCCGTGGAGTAGCCGCGCTCGGGTACACGCAGCAGCTTCCTACTGAGGATCGTTACCTCATGACCCGCTCGGAGCTAGAAAATCGCTTGTGTGTGCTTTTGGGAGGTCGGGTCGCCGAAGAACTCATTTTCATGGATGTCTCTACCGGTGCTCAGGATGATTTGCAGAAGGCAACCGATATTGCCCGGAGTATGGTGACGGAGTACGGCATGAGTGAACGGCTTGGCCTCCGCACCTTTGAGAAAGAGCGGCGCGGTCTCTTTCTCGATACGCCATGGGCGACGAAAAAGGATTACAGCGAGGAAAAAGCCGCGGAGATCGATAAAGAGGTGGAGGACATTCTGGAGCGCGCGCATCGTCAGGTGCAGGAGTTACTCACGGCCAAGAAGTCGCTGCTCGAACAACTGGCCGGGCTGCTGGTGGAGAAAGAAGTTCTGGAAGGCGAGGAGCTGCGACGGGTCATCCGTGCAGCGATTGATTCACAGAGTGCGCGAAAGAGTGCGACGGTCCATTAGCCTCCTTTCTGGCGGGAGCATTCGGCGACTCAGTACAGTAGATACTTCGCCTGCCGCGAGCGAAACGCGTCGAGCGCCCCCTGCCAATTGTGCACGATCGCTCTCGGGTCCTGGCCATTCCTGATCGCCTGTATAACCCAGCGCGCTCCAATCAGGCCCAAGGTCTTCTCCAGTTGAAAGTCTCGCGGATACAGCCGGTAAAGTGCGCTGGCGATTTCTACTCCCAACGCCGCGGCGTCCAGCACCTGACGATCGACCAGATCGATCTGAACGCCGTGACAGAGCCGATGCGCATAGAGACTCTCTGAGGGAGTAAAGTCTCTCGGTACGAAGTGTACACCCAGGATATCACGCTCGTTGAGGTATGACGCGAGTTCTTTTCCATTCATCCATGGAGCGCCGAGCAGCTCAAAGGGCGTTGCGGTTCCCCGGCCAACACTCACGTTGGCGCCTTCGACCATCGCTACCCCGGGATACAACGTCGCCTCAGCAAGCGTACATAAGTTCGGCGAAGGAGCAACCCACTGCAGGCCGGTCTGATCGTACCACTCCTCCCGCTGATACCCTCGCATCGTAATCACACGAAGTTTGGCACCAATGTGATTTTCGGCATTAAACATGTGCGCGAGTTCGCCAACCGTCATGCCGTGTCTGACCGGCAGAGGAAAATAGCCGGTAAACGATCGCAGATCTGCGTCGAGGATGGGTCCCTGGACGACAGCACCGCTGAGCGGATTGGGCCGGTCAAGCACATAGAACGCGATGCCTTTTTTCGCTGCGGCCTCCATCGCATAGGCCATGGTAGTGATATAGGTGTAGAACCGGACACCGGCATCCTGGATGTCGAAGACCAACGCATCCAGGTCCACGAGCATCTCTTCGGTTGGACGCGTGGTGCTGCCATATAAACTGTAAACGGGCAGAGCTGTGATTGGCTCCATGCCCGAGGCGACTCTCGCGTCCACGTTGCCATACAGGCCGTGCTCAGGGCTGAAGACCGCAGCCAGCTTCACCTTAGGGGCGTTATACAGGAGATTGAGCGTGCGGCGTCCCGCTGCGTCGCGACCAGTATGATTGGTGATGAGGCCAACGCGCAGACCGGTTAACGGCGCGAACTGTTCAGCGGCCAGCACGTCGATTCCGCTCTCCACCTTGCCATTGGGGGTGCCATCTCGCAATTCCATCGTGCCATTGTCTGTTCGTGCTTCGACAGGCTCAGCACGAACGGTTCTTGATGCAGGCGATTGCCCCACCCGTTCACCCTGAGCCTGTCGAAGGGTGAACGACATTGATTCATAGTACTCAGTCAATGGGGGTCGATTGGCTAACCTCTGATCGACCGGCAGCGGTCCGAGCGCTGCAGCCACAACCCGCGTAATTTGCGTGCGCAGTGGCTGCACGTTTCCTTTGCCATTCGGGTGCACTCTGTTGGTCAAAATAATGACATACGTTTGTGAGACGGGATCAACCCACAGCGAGGTTCCGGTGAAACCGGTATGGCCGTACGCACCGACCGGAGATAGCGCGCCCTTCCGAGAGGCAAAGGGCGCGTCGAGATCCCAACCTAGTCCCCGTAATCTTCCTGTGTGAGGTGGAGACTGCGGCGTGCGCATCTTCTCAACGGCGAGCGGACTCAAGAGCTGCACGCCGTGGGCACGTCCGCCATCGAGCAGCATTTGCGCAAAGCGCGCGAGGTCATCAGCAGTGGAAAAAAGCCCGGCGTGCCCAGCCACCCCACCCATTCTGTACGCCGTAGGATCATGCACCTCGCCTCGTAACATCTTCCCGTGCCGGTATTCGGTAGGGGCAATGCGATCGCGCTGCTCAGGCACGGGTTTGAAACCAGTGTCCTTCATCCCCAGCGGTGTGAAAATATGCCGGGCGCAGTACCCATCGAGCGGGAGCCCGGAAATCCGCCGGACCAGTTCTCCCAAGATCGCAAAATTAATGTCGCTGTAGAGAAAACTGGTTTCAGGAGGAAACCTCGGCTTCTCGGCAACAATCAGCTTGAGAGCGGTATCGTAGCCCCTCCAGGCTGCGTTTAAGTTAAGGTCTGGTCGCAACCCTGAGTAGTGCGTCAGCAGGGCACGCACGGTGATGTCTGTTTTCCCGTTCACCGTGAATTCCGGCCAATACTGCGCAACCGGATCCTCGAGGTACAGCTTTCCTTCCTCCACGAGTTGCATGATTGCGGTGGTGGTGGTGACCACTTTGGTCAGTGAGGCCAGGTCAAAGATGGTGTCTGCCGTCATCAGCAGTTTCTCCGGCCTGAGCGCACGGTAGCCGAAAGCTCGGCGATAGACGATTTTCCCTTGGTTCCCGATCAGGATAACGGCCCCTGGGACCCTACCGGCCTCAATTTCTTGCTCGACAATCGCAGCGATCGGTTCAAGCTCCGCTTCGCGGAGACTCTGTGGCACGTCCGCACGTGCCTGCGCACCGAGAGCGGCTGCGGCCGTTATCTGGCACAAGAGAGGCACTAATAATATGCATTGATTCATCTTGTCACTATTTCCGCCGTCCATCTTCGGGATGCAGTCCATCCCGGGAATAGATGTTCCGCGGATTCCACAGCATCCACCCATTTGAGCCGAAATCTTCTGCTGCTTTGATCTGTGCCCGGATTTCCTTGCCGGTAAACGGCCTCCTGTCAAAGGCGTAGTCCTTGAACGCTTGCAACCAGGGCCGGAAGCGCGACGCTGGCAGGCCTGTCCTTTCCTTCGCCTTCTTAAGAGAGAGGTACACAATCTCATAGGGATGCGCCACCGGGTTGCGGTACCCGGGAATGCCAAGGTGATAGCCTGAGGGATACAGCATTGGTGAGGTGAAATCGAGATACGGCATCAGCTCTTCGAGTTTCTGCCCAATATCCGTGTCATCGAGATTCCAGCACACATAACCGAAGATATCGGCAGCAAGGAAGACGTTGTATGGCCTCAGCTTTGTTTTCGCTTCCTGGAGAAACTCGGCAATCGCTCTGACCCTGTTTTTCTCGGTGTTCGGCTGGGAAAAGACCAGCCCCCGCGCATCCGGAAAGCGCAGATAGTCAAACTGGATCTCGTCAAAGCCATTCTGGGCTGCCTCCATAGCGACGGCGATGTTGTAGTCCCGCACCTCCTGTTTGAACGGATCGGTCCACGCGAGACGTTCGCGGTCACGCCAGATGCTGCCATTGCGCGTCTTCACGGCCAAGTCCGGGCGGGCCAATGCCAGGGGATTATCCTTAAAGGCGACGATCCGGGCAATAGTGTAAATACCCTTTCCCCGCATGGTCGTGAGCAAGTCTTTGAGGTCTTTGATGGTGATGATGTTCTGCGCGCCGACCTGCGCCGCCAGCGGGACCGCGCTCAGATACGCAATCATGCCGCGGTCCCCCTTGACGTCGATGACGAGCGCGTTCAGTTCCGTGGCCTCAATCAAGTCGAGTGCTGCTTGCCGCAACCGGCTGCTTCCGATCCCATAGAACGACAAGTAAAGCGCCTTCGGGGTGAGAAGCTCAAGCGCGATCTCTTGCGTTCCGTCTCGCAGCTGACGAAGATCGATCCACTCACGCACGTATCCGAAGGCTCGTATGCCGATCCTCTCACCTTCGCCGGTGATGTGAAACATTCCATTGTCGTCAGTCTGCACGACGGTGTCCTGCAACGTGATGAAGGCTTCCGCGAGAGGTCTCTTGGTGACGGCATCGACGATCCTGCCGTGGTAATAGGCCGTATACCCGGGCGTGGGTATCAGGGAGAGAACAAGCAAGACGCTGAGCAGATGTTGAGCAGTCTTCACCCTGACCTCTGTCGTTTTCTCCAACTTCCTGCACGTAGCAAAATAGACGCTACCGCGACGGAGCCAGGCCCGGCCTTATCGCTCGCCGTTCGCTAAAATCCTCGCAAACGCCTTTCCCCGGTCTGCGTCAGTCATGAGATAGCGGGGAAGTGCGAGAAGAGGATCAGACCGCCGTGCATGCCGTCGTTCCAGGCTCAGAGCAGCCACATAGCCGGCCTCGGCCGCCTTTTTCATCAGCTCCTCATCGTAGATGCCAAAGGGCCAGGCGAGCATGTCGACGTGGATACCGAGATTTTTTTCCAGCGTTGTTTTCGATTTGGTCAATTGCCTCTCAACCAGCTGTTCATAGTGCTGGGGCGAAAGACGTCTCTTCTCCGTCTTAAAGTTGGGGTGCCAATACGAGTGCGATTGGATATCGAAAAGACCAGTTTCCTTTAGTTCTCGGAGTTGCTCCCAGGTCAAGGCATAGGGAGCATTCGAGACAGCAGACGGATAGACGAAAAGCGTGACTGGAATGCGGTACTGCCGAACGAGGGGAAGCATATATGTGTAAACCGATCGATGGGCATCATCAACAGTAATCACGACTGAGCGAAGAGGTGGAGGTGGTGCGTGGCCAAGGCGATAGGCAACGAATTGCCTGAGCGGGATTACCGTATAGCTGTTTTCTCGCAGATATTTCAGGTGTGATACGAAGACCGGCGTGGTCACGGTCATGTTATCGGCAACCACTGGCCCAAAACGATGGTAGACGAAAATGGGGAGCTCGATGCTGTTGACTCCGACCGCCTCGAGAGCTGAAGCGCACGGTGGCACGGCAAGCAAGAGCACCGAGAAGGCAAACGCCAATGGCGCGTATATCCATAAATTCCCCTTCAGCATAGACCTGCCTTCTCCGTCAGCAAGAGCAATGCCAGGAGATTCATACTCCGCTTCATGGAGTTTTCTCACTTTTGCTATTTCCAACACATCTTCTCTCAGTGGGAAGAATCGGCAAGACAATTGCAGAAGAAACCTCGCATCAGAGATACGGCACTGAATGGGCAAAGAGCGGTCAGGAAACGAGAACGATGAATATTGTCATTGAGCAATCAGCAGTCCCACCCCTTGCCCACCAGCGGTACGAGGTCGTGGAGCGCAAAGGACTCGGCCATCCCGATACGATCTGCGACGCTGTCATGGATGCCGTCTCGGTAGCACTCTGCCAGGAGTATTTGCGCGTGGCAGGCCACATCTTGCACCACAACCTCGACAAGAGTCTGCTGATTGCCGGGCAGACGGTGAAGCATTGTGGCGGCGGAGAGGTCATTCGGCCGATGGAACTCGTCATGGGGGATCGGGCCACGGATCAGTTCCAGGGCGTCCCAATCCCCGTGCAAGATATTGCCATTGCCACGGCGACGCAGTGGTTCCGTGACCATCTGCCGCCTCTGGATCCTGAGAGCCATATCCGCTTTCGTCCGGTCATGGCACCGGGCTCTGCAGCGTTGACCGAAATCTTTACCCGAGGCGACGCTACGCTCGTGGCAAATGACACGTCCGGAGCGGTGGGACATGGGCCTTACACACCACTGGAGCGATTGGTCTTGGATCTGGAAGCCTATCTCAACGGTCCCACTTTCAAGGCGACTTTTCCCGATACCGGGCAGGACGTCAAAATCATGGCGCGAAGGATCGACCAGCGTGTTGATCTGACTATCGCTATGCCGTTCCTCGTACCGTACGTTAAGAGTGTCGGCATGTACTTTGTGCGCAAGGCACAGGCTGTGGAGACGATAGGGCATCTTGTTCGTCAGAAAAGCGCGTTTGACGACGTGCGGCTCACGTTGAATGCTTTGGACGATGAAGCGCGCGGAGAAGACGGCATCTATCTGTCCTTGACTGGAACGTCGGCTGAAGACGCGGACTCAGGTCAGGTT
>CAZAYE010000171.1:0-6901 GCA_964489255.1 uncultured Enterobacteriaceae bacterium | reverse complement strand
TGCACCCTGATTCAGCAAGGTTGCTGATCTTCAAAGGACTCGAATTTAGGTTAGGCTCTAGGTCACTACTGGCGCTATTATAGACTCGACTTGGTTGATATAAAATTGAAAGACTTACAAGCGAGGTTAGGGCGATGTTGACGACTCTGTGATGCACGGACTAACCAAGTGCATTTGGCATTTTTGTATTCTTTCCTTTATCGTTGATGCGTTGATACGCATAACCCTCAGTCCATCGCCATCAATCTTCTATTCCTGGAGGAGAGGCAATGAGCGTAAATTGGCACGACCTCCTACTCGTCTGGCTCCACGATCCCCCCGATCAAGTCCTCGATCTCCAGGGGGTGCTCCGCCGTGCAGCGCGCTATGCGCGCGCTGCCTGTGGCTTTCAATACTCCGGGACGCCCTCTTGCGGATCTTGCGAGACGAAAAGCCTCGTCTACGGAGCTATCAGCGCCTTACCGATCTTGACTCTGGAGGGCGTCACCAGGGGATAGACCGTGTGCATGAGGCCATCAAACAGGTACGCTATCAGGCCCTAGATGTGGCGCATCGCTTTCTACGTTGGCCGTTTGTAGCCGAGTGTGCCACCAGTGGGTTGCTGGTCATGGCCTATGATGCTTGCTCGCCGGAGCCTGGGGTCCTTACAACTTATCTCCTCAAAATTTGCGACACAACCGAAGCGAAGTGATACTATGACCAAAGAAGAATCGCTCAACCACTGATCTTCTGAGGATGTCGTTTATGGCAGAATCTCAAATCTCACTCGCCCCATGGCAAGTTGACCATCTTCTCCTCCTCGTTGGAGAAAATCCCTTGCCAAACGCTGTTGTTGGCCGGCTCCTTGTTGCGCCTGGAGGGTTGATCACCCTGGTACACTCGAATGATACTGCCCGTGCTGAGCAGAACTTGCGGAGTTGGTTTGACCGGCAAGAGGTATTGAGAAGTAGCCAGGTCAAGATAGACAACACTGAGGTGCACGAAGCCAATCCAGATTCGATTATGCGAGGAGTGCGTGGAAGGTTGGAGAATCGGAAGGCAGTATCCGTCGGGTTACACTACACAGGCGGGACGAAAGCCATGGCAGTTCATGCGTATCGCATGGTTGAGCAATGGGGCAAAGAGAAGGGGATCGAACCGGTGTTCAGTTACCTGGATGCACGCAAACTCCGGTTGATCATTGACCCAGGACAGGAGACCTATATCGGACGCGCCGTGCCTTTCAGTCTGCGCGATCTAATCCGACTACATGGGTGGACCCTGCTCCACGACCCGCGTACTCAAGCAGTTCTGCCGCAGACAGCTCAGGCGCTAGCACACATCTGCGCAGATCCCGCTGGTTTAGATGCATGGCGCGATTGGAAGAGCCAGGAGTTGAAGAAGTGCTACAGGGATCCATCTAGGCGAAGTCTTCTGCCTGATAGCCAGTTACGTCAAGTCAGGTTGTCTCTCCCAGTGACGAATCATCTACTACAAGGCGTCATGCAGACTCTGCGCCACGAATTGCACCTTACAACGGATGAACTGGTGGTGGGCGAAGTCGAACGAAAGTACGGCTATAAGACGCCAAAGGATGTCTACAACTGGCTGGACGGCGTATGGCTGGAGCATTATATGCTCGATACGCTTAACACTTTACGTGATCCGACGCACCAACTGTATCTCAACGAGTGTACGCAGAATGTCGAGACCAGAGAGGTGACGTTTGATGTGGATGTGGTTGCTCTGCGTGGCTATCAACTTTTTGCCTTCTCATGCAGCACCGATACAGACGTCGCCGCGGGAGGGACTAGCAATTTAAAGAAACGCTTATTTGAGGCGTATATTCGCGCGCGACAACTCGGCGGGGACGAAGCCTGTGTGGCGCTGGTATGTTGCGCCGATCATCCTCAGAGATTGCAAGACGAGTTGCGTCGTGCTCTACACGCATCTCAGCGCATTCGAGTATTTGGGCGTCAAGATTTCCCTGATCTAGCAAACCAACTCAGTATGTGGATTCGCAGAGAAAGTCAAGAATAGTGAGCCATCCTATGCATATGGTTATTGTCGATACTACTCAGATCCAGCCGTACATCTTCGGAAGCAACCGGCTCCGTGAAAACGTCGGGGCCTCACACCTGGTGGCGCAAGCCACGAGTACCTGGGCATTAGAAACGCTTGTTGAGCTACGCAAGCCACATAACATCCGTGATGCGCATGCTACGCCTGAGAGACAGCTTGAGCCTCACTTGCACATTGAGGACGGTCAACTCGCCATAGAAGTGGTTTATGCTGGTGGTGGGAACACTGTGGTAATCGTGCGCGATGCAGAGGATGTGGAGGATTTCATCCGCACGTTGTCTCGGCGCGTACTGATTAACGCGCCGGGCTTGCAACTGGTTATTGCTCATCAGCCGTTTGACTGGGAAGACGATTGTCTGCCAGACAAGATAGATGAGATGTTTGCCAATTACCTGGCTGAACAGAAACGCGCTCGTTCTCTCTCAGCACCACTGCTTGGCCTGGGCGTGACGGCGATGTGTCAGTCAACGGGGGGGCCGGCAGTCGGTCTGACGCAACAAATTGCTGGTGACCCCACATCAATTTATCCTGCCTCGCGAGAAATCCATGCGAAGCTTGCTGCCGCTGATGAGGCAAATGGGTATCTCCAGAGGCTATTTGGCGCAGTGCTTGGCAATTCATACGAGTTTCCCCTCAATATCGATAAGCTCGGACGTACGGCTGGTGACCAGAGTTACATCGCCATCATTCATGCCGATGGCGATGGTATGGGGCAGCGGATCAGGAATATTGGCCAGGCGTGCCAACAGACAGTAGGAGAGGGAACCTACGCGGTTGTGAATCGGGAGTACGTCATGCGGCTGCGCGGCTTCTCGCAAGCCGTTACCTCTGCTGCCCATAAAGCGCTAGAGAACATACTGACCACCTTGAAACAACAGATTAATCGTGAAGGTGCTCTTGAGTATCCCTCTGCCAAGCAAGCAGGCAATCACGCCGCCGTTGCCCCTCTCAAACTCATCATCGAGAATGACCGCTATCTACTACCATTCCGTCCGATTGTGCTCGGCGGTGACGACGTCACGTTCATCTGCGATGGTCGCCTGGGGCTCTCCTTAGCCACACAGTATGCGCAAGAGTTTGCTGCGCAGACCCAGGCCCGGGCAGCGTGTGATGGCGAGATCACAGCATGCGTTGGTATCTCCATCGTTAAAGCGCATTATCCCTTTGCCCGTGCCTATGAGCTTGCGAGTGATCTGTGTCACTCGGCGAAAAGCTACAGAGGGAAACTCCTACAACAGGAAGAAAATTGGCGTGGGGCATGTCTGGATTGGCATTTCGCGTTCAGCGGTTTGGCAGGCTCTCTGCGAGACATCCGTAAGCGTGAATACACGGTGCAGTCCGGGCAGGGAGGAAACAATCGCCAGCCGAATAGGCTGTATTTACGTCCTATTACCCTTGGGCAGAATCCTGACGAGCGCTTTCGGGCCTGGCCGGTCGTCCGGCGCTTACTCGATGCTTTTCAGGAAGAAGAGTGGTCAACCAAACGGAACAAGCTGAAAGCGCTACGTGATACTCTCCGTGCTGGTCCTGCGGCAGTCGAACAATTCCTCTTGCAGTTTGAGGTGTGCCTACCAGAGGTAGGGGATGAACCAACTGAATTCCTTCAATGCGGCTGGCGAGCCTGGGGAAGCTCTGAGGGTGGCTACTGTGGCTACTTCGATGCCATAGAAATGGCCGACTGGTTCATGCCACTGCAGGGAGTGGAAACTAATGAAATGTGAGCTGCACCTGACACTCATGAGCGATGCGACCTTTGGGCGGGGCGATGGTGTCGCTGGCCTGGTTGATGCTGAGGTTGAACACGATGCCTACGGCCTGCCATTTATACGCGGACGCACCTTGAAGGGCATCCTCGTTGAGGAGTGTGCCAATGTGTTGTACGCGCTCCAGCAAGCGGCATGCCCCAAGACGCTTGCGCAGTGTGCTGCTGCGGCTCGCTTACTGTTCGGGCAACCAGGCAGCACGGGGGCCGACAATGCCTTGCTACGTGTGGGTGCAGCCTTGCTGCCTCGTGCGCTACGCGAGGCGATCAAAGACGAGATCGACCTTGCGCACCTGACTCCTGACGACGTGCTCGCATCACTCACAGCTATTCGTCGCCAGACCGCTGTAAATGAAGCGACACATGCACCCGAGCAAAACAGTCTCCGCTCACTCCGTGTCGTACTGCGTAATACGACCTTTATTGCCGAGTTGGAGATAGCTCCAGAGCTGGAGTCCCAGGGACCCCAAGCATTGCTCGCCGCAACAATACTCGCTTTGCGGCGCGCTGGAACTGGGCGAAACCGTGGGCGAGGCCGCTTACAGGCCAAGTTATATGATGAGCAAGACCAGGAGGTGACTACAGCCTGGTTCGCGTACTTAACCGAGATGCTGCATACGGAAGCCACAACACAAGGACCCGTTGTATGAAAGCCATTATCTATCGGGTAACGTTACTTGAACCAACGCTGGTCGCTGACTTGGACGGTGATCCGAACAGTGCTACAGCCTTTGATTACTTGCCTGGGAGTACGCTACGCGGCGCTTTCATCAACCGGTATCTGCGCAGCCATGGGCTTACTGATCTAGCGGCAGACCCGACGGCACGTCGGTTGTTCTTCAGTGGCGACACGCGCTATCTCAACGGGTATCAGGTCGATTGGCGTCATCGTCGTAGCTTACCTACGCCACAGTCGTGGTATGAGCCCAAGGAAAATGACAAGACAGAGCTCGTCTATGACTTTGCGTTTCAGGAACTATCCGAAGCTACAGGGGATACTGTCCAATGGAAGCCCATTCGTGCCCCTTTCTGCGTGGTAGAACATGAGGCAGTTCGTCTCATAAAGCCCGAGCGTTGGATCGCTGTTCATACGGCACGGACACGGCGGTTTGGGCGCGCTATGCCAGAAGAAAGAATTGAGCCCGGTAAAGGCGATCTGCGCGGGGCAATCTTTCGCTATGATGCACTTGCTGCGGGGCAAGTCTTTGAGGCAGCGGTTTTGTGTGACGAGGCTGATGAGAGCACCTTGACGCAGTTCATTAGTGGAGAAATCACATTGGGGAAATCGCGCAGCGGCGGGTATGGTCGGGCGCAATTGCAGCTACTACGGTCGCGGTCGTGCACAGGGTACGAGTATGATGTTCCAGAGCCAGTGGGAGGGGATGACTCTTCAGACAGTGACAGTAGTACGCAAGATGCTGTCTGGGATGTACCCGATGCACGCCTGGTAGTGACTTTGCTGAGTGACGCGTTATTGCGGGATACCAACGGACAGTTCACTGTCGAGCGTGATGTAGTAACCGCGGTGTTGGAACACGAACTCGCTTGTACCCTTGGTCGGCCACGAGCGGCATTCCTGAGAGGACGGGTGATCGGTGGTTTCAATCGCAAATGGGGCCTTCCGCTGCCGCAGACCCTCGCAGTCGCTATGGGTAGCGTTTTTGTCTATCACATTTCTACGATCAATCGCCAGAAGATACACGCTCTGTTAGAGCGTGGCATCGGTGAACGCCGCGCTGAAGGCTTCGGACGCCTGGCCATCAACTGGCAGACACAGTATGAGCTGCCATGTGATACGACAGCGCCGGAGTCCCCAGGAGAGGCGAGACAGTTGTCGTCTGAAGCCAGCATAGCAACGACTCTGGTAACACGTATGGTCGTGCGCTTGTTCCGGCAAAAGCTGGATCGCAAGGTGATTGAGCTGGCAAAGAGTGTCGGCACTGGTGGAGGGAAGAGTGCTGTGATGGAGTCTGCTCCACGTAATGCCCAACTCTCGCGTCTGCGCGGTGTGATTGCTGATGCGTTAATGCAGTCGCCACCAGCACTGTCCCGTGTCACTCGTTATTTGGATGATGTCGAACAGCGTGCCACAGCGCGCAAGCAATATGAGCATGCGAGATTGGCGCAACAGAACCTTCTGGAGTGGTTACGAGCGACGCTTGCCAAAGCGGACGAGCAGGCTTGGAGAGATTTCTTTCAGTTCCGGAGCGATGACTTGAGTGGCATCGGCGGCATAACTCCTGCCTTAACCGATGCGCTGCGCCATGAATACATCTTACGCTACGTTGACGCTGTATTGGCGCGTGCCGCCAAACACAATCGACAAGAGGAGTAACGGCCATGCCTGAAATGTGGGCGGGAGCAACCTCGCGGCGCATCATAAGCCGGGTTGTCGTGGAAGGCGATCTCAAATTACAAACACCGGCACGTTTCGGGAATGGTGATGGTGACGACCTTACTGACATGCCGCTGCTACGCGATCCATATGATGAAGCCGAAGGCCGCACCACGCCACTACTCACCGGGGCCTCTCTAGCTGGAGCCTTGCGGAGTTATTTGCGCGAAGTGGAGCACGGCTATGGCGCACGGGTGCCGCCAGGCGCGCCATCCGCCAGTGTCTTGCTCTTTGGCAGTGTGAAGGGCGATGACGATGGCGAGCAAAGCCCGCTGATTGTGGATGATGCGCTGGGCACGCACGGTGGGATTGAGAGGCGCGATGGCGTTGGCATCGCTGCGGCGTCACGCACAGCCATACAGGATAAAAAGTTTGATCTCCATCTCTGGCACGCTGGGACAAGCTTTGCGTTGCGCTTTGAATTGTGCATCCGTGCTACCGACGACGAGCATGTTCTCAAACAAGCGCTTGTAACAGCGCTTGCTGGCCTTGCCAACGGTGCGCTCACCCTGGGGGCACGTAAGCAGCGGGGCTATGGACGTGTACAAATCGAGAATTGGCGCGCTAAAACTTACGATCTGCGTCACGCGACGGCTCTGCTCGATTGGTTGCAACATGGCGGTGAACCTTTACGGGCTCAGGGAGTGCAGCCTGTGGCTGATCTCGCCCAAGCACTCGGGGTT
>CAZAYE010000170.1:0-6920 GCA_964489255.1 uncultured Enterobacteriaceae bacterium | reverse complement strand
CTCATGGACTGTCTCCCAGATACCGGGCGACGAGGACAAGCGCGTCATCCGTAGCCTTCCCGTATTGGGCAAGCAGCTGGTCAGCCAGCTGCTGTGGTCCGTCCGGTGCCAGGCGGATCAAGGGATTGCGTAACAATGGCTCCTGGGTGAAATTACTGCGAATTCCATCAGTCGCAAAAATCAACACATCACCTCGCATTGCCGGCAGGGTGGTAGCGCGCAAGGGTGGCAGTTGATAGCCGAGCACCCCGCCACGCAGAGGGAGGAATTCTCGCGCCGGGTTGGCATCCGCAGCTCCCCGGAGCAACACGCCTTCGACATCACCCACGCCTGCCCAGGTCATAAGGCCATCGTGGGCGTTAAATGATGCCAGACTCATGACCACACCTCGAGTGCCTTTCAATTGTTCATGACAACGCTGCAGTAGTAGAACAACCGACTCCTGAGCATTCGCTCTCAGTGTGGAGATCGCCAGATTAGCGGCAGTGACTGCGTCCTCCCCGTGTCCTAAGCCATCAGCGACGGCGACCAGGACGCCTCGTGGGAATGGGGTAACGAGAGACAGGTCTCCCGACACGCTCTGTCGTGCCAGTGTACGGGTGGCAACGCTCCAGCGCAACAACGGTAATGAATAGGAGCGGGCAGCGGCCATATTAAATAACTTCTAAAAATTTCGTTGACACTGCTGACGCGCTAGCGCAGCCAAGATGGCTGCGCCACCCCCTGGATTGGCTCTTTTGCTGGTGGCACAGGCCTCTGGCCTGTGCGGGCTTGTCAACAGACTTTTCAGAACCCACTTAGGGTTTCCATTTCTTCATGGTCACGGTCGTGCCTTTCCCCACCTCCGAGACGATAGTGAACTCGTCCATGATGCGCTTCGTTCCCGGTAGCCCCATGCCGAGACCACCGGAAGTCGAATAGCCATTTTGCAATGCCCGATTAAGGTCGGGAATCCCCGGCCCTTCATCCTGGGCGATGATCGCGATGCCAGCTTTGCTATCTTGCTCCGGGCGCAGGATGATCTCTCCGCTTTTAGCATACACCAGAATATTGCGCGCCATCTCAGAAATCGCCGTGGCGATTAATGTCTGATCGGCGCTGGAGAATCCCAATCGTGCCGCTAACGCGCGCCCCTGCTGGCGGGCCGTGATAATGTCCCCGCCTTGCTTGATCTGTACTCGAGTTTCACCGACCACCTTTGCTCCCCCGCTGGGTATACTGGTCTAAGAGGGCGAGTCCATCTTCTAAGTCTAATGCCGTTCGTGCTCCCGCCAGAGATAGACCGAGACGCACCATGGAAAAGGCCACGTCAGGTTGGATACCGACAATCACAGTCTCTGCCCCGCGCAAGGTGATCGCATGAGCAAGGTCACGCAGAGTCCGCGAGGCGAAGGAGTCCATCACGTCGAGCGCGGTGACGTCGATGATGACCCCACGGGTGCGGTATTGTCCTACCCGCGCCACCAACTCCTGTCGCAGCTGGGCCAAATCCTCATCGGTTAAGGCGTCTTGAATCGAGGCAATGAGATAATTGCCTTGTTTGAGAATCGGTACGCGCATCACCTACGACCCTTCGGGGTTACGGCTCGTGACCGTATCACCCGCCCTACTGACAACATAGCCCAGGAGCTGTTCAGCAGCTTCAATACCGTCTTGCAGTGCCCCGACCGTGCTGACCGCACTGAGATCAACGCCGATGCGGACCAATGCATGGGCGACCTCCGGTGAGAGTCCAGAGACGATGACCGTGGCCCCCATGAGCCGCGCCGCCTGTACAGTCTGAATGAGATGGTTGGCAATTGCCGAGTCTACGGTCGGTACACCGGTGATATCCATTACCACGACTTTCGCCCGGTGGGCGCGGATGCCATGCAGGAGTTGGGTGGTAATCTGCTGGGCACGCGGAGGATCAATCGCGCCAATAATCGGTAAGAGGAGCAATCGTTCGCGTAAAGGCAGGACCGGCGTGGAAATTTCCCGGATCGCGGCCTGCTGCTCGCGGATGGTCCGCTCACGTTGAAAGAGGTAGGTCTCGGTAGCTAACCCCATGTCGAGGAAGACTAATTTCAGCAAAGACATGAGCATTGAGATCGACTGCTCGGGGTTGTTCTTATACGCTTCTATAAAGCGCAGCAGCACTGTCCGCAGGTAAAAATTATACGCACTGAGGTACAGCTCAAGGGGTAAATCGATGCGCTCGTGGGCCACGCCGATGCGCAGACGATCTTCCACGTAAGGGGCATCGTAATTGCCTTGCGTGAGCCCGAGAAAATACTGCTTTTGCGCAGCCTTCACCCGGGCGAGCACCGCAGGGTCGGTAAAGAATTTCCGGCTTTCCTCGAAGGACAGGAGGTAGGAGTAAAAATCCTCAATCACTCCATCGGCATACTTTTCGGCCAAGTCATGCAGCCCCACCAACCGTTCAACATCCTCAGCGCGAAACTCAAGAAAGGCTTTACGCCGCGCAATCACTTCTTCGGTCAATCCCATCTCCCGCATGAGAGCTGGGGTAGTTATTGGTTGCCTTTGATCAGCCATCCTCTACTCCTCCATCACTTCTGGTTCAGCGGGTGACGAGCCGGACACCATCGTGCACTGCGTCGCTCGGGTAAACAATAACATATTCTCCCGGCACGATACCCTTGCCCACCACAGCTTCAAGCCCGCTTCGCCTCCCTAGCTGGACGTGGCGCTTCTGGGCATGGCCATCAGCAACCACGAACACCGCCCATTCCTCGCCGTCGCGAAACAGCGCCCCAGTAGGAACCTTCACGGCGTCGTCTTGACGAAACACCACAATGCGAGCGTCCACCCGATACCCGTCTCCTACGGCTTTCCACTGTTCGTTTGGCATAACCACATCAATCACGACATTGACCCGCTGTTCTTCCACACCTAAAGCCGAGATTTTGGTAAAA
Organism: uncultured Enterobacteriaceae bacterium; assembly: GCA_964489255.1. Classification (GTDB taxonomy): domain Bacteria; phylum Desulfobacterota; class Binatia; order Bin18; family Bin18; genus CAZAYE01. The sequence goes on along the minus strand of CAZAYE010000170.1, from coordinate 4,002 downwards.
GCTGATGGCTCCACCAACCGTACCCGCCCTTCAACCGCTTGGCTGCCACCCCAGCGCTCAAGCCAGACCTGCGCACCGGGCTGAATCTGTACAGCATCAGTCGTCAGGACATCCACGATTATTTCCAACTCTGACAGGTCAGCGAGTTCAAGCAACGACGTTCCCATCGTCACCACCCCTTCACTTTCCTGAAAAACGCGCAAAACCCGTCCCAGAACCGGTGAACGAATTTCCCAACGCCGATCTGCAGTCGAGTTATCCTTCGTTGCAGTTTGTGCCCGCAGGAGTGCGGCGCGGGCCTTCTCCACTTGGTGGTCTGCGACCTGATCTTCAAAATTGGGCGGCAGCAGATCCTTCGGCGCCAGCTTGACGGCCAACTCATCACGTTCGCGGCGGGCTGGCGCAACTATTCCACCCGCGGCCAAGGCTTTCGTGCGCTCGTAATCTGCTTTGGCTTGACTCAAGGCATCCTGCGCGCGCTCCAGAGTGGCGCGCGCCCGCTGTTTGGTCGCTGCTGCTGCCCCAAGGCGTTCCTTGAGCTCTTGCTCGGTACGGACATCGAGCAGCGCCGGTACCTTCGGCTGAATGACGGCAAGCACCATCCCTGCTTCCACTGGGTCGCCCGCCTTAAGATGGATCCGTTCTAAGTTTCCCTCCAGCGGAGCAGAGACCGTATAGCGTTCTCTCACCCGAGTTTTCCCGTCCTCATCGATGGTCTGCACAAATAAGCCGCGACCGACCGGCGCTACCTCGACCTGCACTGGCTGTGGCCGTAAGGCCAAGATGAGGACCGCCAACACCACTGCCCCGGTGAGAATCCACCACCGTCTTCTTTTCCAGGTATTGTTCATTCCTTTGTTTTTAACACACCGACGAGATCCAGTTGATCAATGCGGTGACGCACAATCAGCCCGCTGACTGCGCCAGCCCCCATAATAACGAGAGCAGCCAAGGCATAGCTCCGTGGCTCTACAACCGCCGGGATACGGAATAGCTCAGTTTGCGTCTGGGTTACCAAGGCGACGACAAACCAGTACCCAAGCCAGAGGCCCAACGGCACTGCGGTCAACAGTTCAAGCGCGAGTTCGGTCAACAGTATCGTAGAAACCTCCGCTCGGGTGAAACCGAGAACACGCAAGCTGGCCAACTCCCGGGCTCGTTCCGCCAGGGCGATCCGGGCGTTGTTGTACACCACGCCCACAGCAATGGCGATCGCGAAAGCCATCATGATCCCGGTAAACACCAGGATAAATTTCACGGTCGTCTCCTCAAAGCTTTTCAGCGTCGCTTGCTTGACACTCACCGTCGCCACTTTGGGCAGTTGTTTGAGTTGGGCGTACAGCTCGTCGGTTCGGGATTGTTCGATCGAGAGAGACACCGCAGAGATGACCTCGCCCTCCGACAGCAAACGGTTCAACGCAGAAAGCCCCATGTACGCCGACATGCCGAAGATATCATTGACAAAATTGACCACGACCAGGTCACGGCGGACCCGGGTGCCCTCCAGTACTTCGAGAGAAACTTGATCACCCGGTTGCAACCCAAGCCGTTCGCCCAGACGGTCTGTCAAGACGAGGCCATCAGAGGGCAACGGAACCATACGCAGATTGGTATCCAACAAGCGCCTCAGCGAGGCACCCTCCGGCAGTCCTAGCATCGCGGTACGATAAGAGTGGTGCCCCGCCCGCAAGCGCACCGGCACCGCCCGCAACCCCTCGGCTTGGAGCACTCCAGGCAGATGGGCAATTTCCCTATAGGCGCGAGTCGAGACCGGTTCAGTGAACGTCACGGTCACGTCTCCACGCTCTATGGCTGAGAATTGCACAGCAATCATGTAGTCGATGGCATCCTGCCAGAATAAGGCCAAAACCAAAATCGGCAGGGCAAGAGCGATACCTAGGGTAGTCAACAGGGCACGACCCGGTCGTCGGGCGAGGTTACGCAACACCATACGTCCCCTGGAAGAGAGCTGAGGCATGAGACCTAGTGCAATTGCAGCATACCTCTTGGGCAATGCCGAGGTAGGGGCACGGCATGCCGTGCCCCTACGCAAAGGGGAATCTCTTTGGGTTTTTGCTTCCTTTCCCCAAAAGGTTTCCTGAAAATGCACTAGGTGCTCGATCCACGTGCGTCGGTAACGGAGAGGAGCAGGCGGGCGCATAGCTTCGGCAGGAGCGAGGGCGACCACTCGGCGCACGGCGGAGAGCGCAGCCACGATCGCTGACATCAGACCGAGTCCGCCAGCGAACAAAGGCACCCAAGGCTGCAGCCTGAATTTGAGCACCGGAAAGTGGAAGAACTTTACGTAGTTGCCAGTCATGAGCTTCCCCAGCCAAGCGCCCAGCGCGACACCCACGACGCTGCCCAGCAGCACGATCAGGCCGACCATCTTGAGATAGTGCCATCCTACCGACCAATGGTCATAACCAAGCGCTTTGAGAGCAGCGATTTGTTCCCGCTGGGAGGTAACAATTCTCCCTAAGACCACGTGGAGAAGAAAAACGGCCACGAGCAGGAAGATCGGCGGCATCGTGCTGGCCATCACCCCTTGCTGCTTAATCTCATCACTGACAAAACGGTGGGAGATCTGCTGCTCGCGGCCATAGGCGCCAAGGCCCCCGTAGGGTTCGAGCAGACGATCGAGCGCATCAGTGACAGGTTGCTCTGAGGTATAGGGGGCGAGGGTAAGCACGACGTCATTGAAGGCCCCTTCCATGTTAAAAGCCGCGGCCAGGGCTGTGTGGCTTATCCAGAACACCCCAAACTGTCGGTCATCTGGGAGTGGCTCACCGCCGCGGAGGGCAAAAACATATTCGGGCGACAACGCCACACCGACAATGGCAAGTATTTCACGGCGACCGTTGAGAATTGCTCCGACCTGGTCACCGGGGCCAAGCTGATTTGCGGTCGCGAAGCCTTCACTGATGATTACTTCATTGGCGTGCCCCGCCTCAAGCAAACGACCACGGCGCACATAGAGCCGGTTCAAGGTTGGCTGTCCATTCTCGGGAATGCCGATCAGACGGCCAACGGCTGGCGCGGTGAGACCGGCGACATCGAGTGTGACATCGTACACAAGCCGGGTTTCTACTTCGGCAATGCCGGCAATTTCCCGAATCCGCCGCCCGAGCGACGCGGGAGCACGCTTGAGGCTAGTGTACACTTGAGCGAAGCGGGCAGTCTCATAGTAATGCTGTTGAGACCACCGGAGTGAATCATAGGTGCTGAGGGCCGCAACGAACACCGCAACTCCGCAAGCGACAACGAGCGCAATCGTTCCTACCTGACCTTTCATCTGTCCCAGGTCGCGAAACAGTTTGCGATCCAGCGCTCTCACCAGTGCAACTCCTGAGGAGAAAGCTTGTGGGGGTTGTGCTCGACGGCGATGATGCACCCATCAGCCAAGCGCAGGACCCGATCCGCCATACCGGCGATGGCGGCGTTGTGGGTAATGACTACAGCGGTGGTGCCGAGCTCTTGGTTAATGCGGGCGATTGCTTCAAGTACCACTACGCCAGTTGTGTAGTCTAGAGCGCCGGTCGGTTCGTCGCACAGCAACTCATCAGGTCGTTTAGCGATGGCCCGAGCAATAGCGACTCGCTGCTGTTCACCACCGGAGAGCTGTGAGGGAAAATGATCAAGACGATGACCGAGCCCGACCAGTTGCAGCGCTTCCTCAGGGGCCAGCGGGTGCGCGACTAGATCGGTCACCAAGGCAACGTTCTCACGTACCGTGAGACTTGGGATAAGGTTATAGAATTGAAAAACAAAACCAACATGCTCACGCCGGTACTGGGTTAACTCGTATTCACTAGCGTGGACCAAATCATGGTTGCGCCACCAGACCTGCCCACTGGTGGCGGTATCCAAACCACCGAGGATGTTCAGTAGGGTTGACTTCCCACTGCCGGAAGGTCCCAGCAGTACGACAAACTCACCCGCATAAATGTCCAGATCAACCCCGCGCAGCGCATGAACCTCCACTTCGCCCATTCGATACAC
>CAZAYE010000169.1:0-6920 GCA_964489255.1 uncultured Enterobacteriaceae bacterium | reverse complement strand
GTGGGTATCGGTACATTCTCGCAGGCAATCGACTACGGTCCGGTGTACGTGGCTAGGCACTTTGGGTGGTTCGAGCAGTCGCTAGGCGAAGTGGGCGGGGGCGCCGCCGTGTACCTGGAGCTTGGCGGCTTCGATGAGATCCAGACGGCGCTCGCCCAAAGGAAGCTGCATGCATTCTTTTCCGCGGAGGCGCCCGTAATCAAGCTTGTGTCGGACAGGGCACCCATCCGCATTGTAGAAATCGGCTGCACATTGCAGCAAGAGGTGCTAGTGCGGAGAGATCGCGAGATTAATTCCATTGCAGAGCTAAGGCAGAAAACCGTTGCGGTGGCGGAGGGCACAAGTTCTCACTACGGCCTCCTGAATATTCTTCGCTCAGCAGGATTGTCGATTGGGGATATCACGTTGCGCCCTGGATTCCCCGGAGAGATCAAGCCGCTTTACGAAGCGGGCGGCGTGGACGCATGGGCCGTATGGCCGCCGTTTGTCGAAGAGCAGGTCATCACCGGCCGAGGTGTGGCGCTCACCGGAGGAGAGGCAAAGATCCAGAGCGTGATGTCCCTTCATCGGACCGTGATTGACCGTGACGCTCGGACAGGACAGGCACTGGTCGCCGCAATCCGCCGAGCCAAGGCCTGGATGCGTACCAACCCTGAGGAGGCCATTACCATCGTGGCGCAGGCGCTTCACATGGACAGAGCGGTCGTTGAAATGAGCTGGCCAAAGCATAATTGGGGCGCAGAGCTAGACGAGAGTGTTCTCGCAGACATCGACGCTAAAGCAGTCTTCCTCAAGAGTGTTGGCGTCGTGACTGAATCCACGCCTGTTCCGACTCGGCGGGACCTAGTCGATTTGGAGCATAGCCGGAGATGAGGACGTCCATCGGCTCTGTGCTGCTTTCGTTCCTCATCCCGTTGCTGCTTCTCGGAGCTTGGTTCTATCTCCATGGGCAAAAAGGCGCAGAGATCTCATACATCGCGGACCCACAGATGGTGTTTGCGAAGGCCTGGACGATCCGAGGAGAGCTTGCGGCGAATAGTCTTCTCTCTCTCAAACGGCTCGCGTTAGGGGTTGTTGCTGGCGCAACCCTTGGCGTGCTAACAGGGATCACTCTCGGTCGCAGCCGAGTCGCACGGCTCTTTTTAGGCCCAACGCTGAACGTGCTGATGGCCATCCCCATCATCGTCTTTATTCCATTTTTTCTTATGGCGTTCGGCTTCGGTGAGTTGTTTCGCGTTGCAGTCGTTGCTGCGCTGGTCTTTCTCCTCATGCACCAAGCAATGTTCAGCGTGGTGAGGGCCTTCCACCTTGAGTGGCTGGAGCTTGCCTCTCACCGCCAGAAGAAGGAGTGGCAGATCGTGTTTGAGATGCTGCTGCCTGCCGGTCTTCCTGAGCTCATACGCGCGCTCCGCTTGAGTCTACTCTTTGGCTGGCTCGCGGTTGCCTTTTCTGAGAAGGCCGTGGCACAGTGGCCGAAAGGCGGACTGGGATATCAACTACTTCGCGCTAAGGAGCAGGGCCTCTACGACGAGCTCTTTGCGACGGCAATTACGCTGGGTGGGATCGCTTGGATGCTCGACGCCCTTGTTGGATGGGTCCAGCGACACGTCGTGCATTGGCGTCGCACCGCTGAGGGGGAGCAGTGAGCTTGAAGGCAAACATTGTGTCCATGGACCTTCCTGTTGCCAGGCCAGAAGTCCGTTCCCCGTGGCTCCGACAACTGTTCAGAATGCCGCCTTTGGAGCCGCGCGTCCGGTTGATCGGGGAATTGTGTTTAGAGGTGAAACCTAGCGAAGTATTGACGCTCGTCGGTGAGAGCGGAGCTGGCAAGACCACCCTACTTCGCATCCTAGCGGGGCTAGAGACCCGATTCGACGGCAAGGTTCAACTAGGCGGAACTCCCATACGAAAGCCTGACAAAAGGCTCTACCTCATGCCCCAGGAGCACACTTTGTTGCCCTGGTTCACCGTTGAGCGGAACCTGCTGTTCTTCGCCTCCCGCGGCGATGGAACCGATCCTAGAAAGGCTATCGACCATATCTTGAAAAAGCTTCGGCTAGACAATAGGCGACACGCTTATCCAAACACATTGTCAGGTGGGGAGCGCGCACGAGTGGCTTTGGGGTGTGCAATGATTGCCGAACCTGACGTGCTGCTCTTGGACGAACCATTTAGAAGCCTTGATCAGGTGACAAAAGAGCGGTGCGAGGACGATCTGGTTCAGTGGCTTGATGAAACAGAACGAAGAGAAGCGGTCGTGATCGTGTCTCATTCGGTTTCTGATGCAGTCTTTCTCGGTGATCGCCTGATTGTGGTCGGCCGTGGTCCGCTGTCAGCACATAGGGAGTTCCGGATGCCAAGTCGTAGGGTCCGGCGATCAACGGAGCTACTCGAGCTTGAAGCTGCTGTGCTCGATGCGTTGAACGAGGTAGCCGCCCAACAACGGCCAGCTGATGCTGGCCGTTAGGCAGCTACACACCGCGTAATCACTCGGACAATTACCTATGGCGCTGCACCCAACTAAACAATTTCTTAGAGCAATCGAGGACGACCCTACGAAGTGCATTCTTTGGGTAGGCGCTGGGCTATCGGCTTCCAACGTCCGCCAAGGAGGGAGGGGCCTACCCGATTGGAACGCGCTGATGCAGCACATGATTGACGAATTGCGTGATTCCCATGGCTGCGAGCCCGCCAGCTTGCAAAGTCTAGAGGCGGCATTGGAGCAGGGAAAGTATTTGGAGGTCGCTCAAACTTACAAACAAAAGACGCGTCCAGACCAGTTCGCCGCCTTCATCAAGTCAGAGCTAGATCCGCCAGACATCATCGAATCTACCGTCCATCGGACCATTCTCGAGATCCGGTTCCGAGGAATTATCACGACCAACTTTGACAGAGTCTTCGAGCGTCAGAGCGACCTTCTAGTTCCGCTGGTGTTCCCGCAATGTCTGGACGACATCGATGGCTTCCGACGACATGAATTCTTCGCAAAAATTCACGGCTGCGTACGCATCACACCGAACCTATCTGAGAACCTAGTGCTGACCGAGGACAGCTATCGCCTTCTACGCTCGAACCCCAAGTATCAAACGATCTTGCGGAGTTGCATTGTTATACACTCGATCCTGACTGCCGGTTTTTCTTTGCTCGATCCCGATTTCTTGGGACTGGTTGACGACCTGGGAGAGAGTTTGGGATCCTCGATGCCGGACGATCTACTCTCTCATGCGCGACCCTGGAACCAAGGCCAGGGAGGAATGGCTACGGCGTGGCGTCCAAATCATCCCCTACAGCAGCCACTCTGAACTTGCGGGTTTCTTTCAGAAGTTGTTGAAGATTTCTAAAAAACGACACCCTGCTCCGATTGCGGAAGCTGTCTCGACACTTTCAGAGATTGATTTCAGCGCGCTTGTTGAGAACTGGGGACGTGCACAGACGCTTGAGGACGCGACAACGTTACTCCAAGAGCAGATCGACCGGTTATCCGGTTCGGATCAGAAGGAGGACTTTCTGTTTCGATTCCTTGCGGTGGTTGCTGACAACGAAGAAATCCGTCTTGCGCCACATTTCGTTGATCTTGGGACGGAAGCTGCGGACAGAGCGCTCGGCCGTATTTTCAAGAAGGCCGAGGAGTCGGGTTCACCCACCGGCATGCGGCCCAATCCAAAGTTCAAGGAGGTGAAAAAATGGGCCATTGAGCACTGGCAGGAGTTCACACGAGAAGGAGACACCACCACGTTCGGCTGGCTTCTTGACGAAGCTTGGAACGGCAAGTCCGGTTCAAGGTCAGTGTTCGATGAGTTGCTTGGCAGTGTCCGCGCAAGTGGAAACCCACGAAGGCTCTCCGATCTTTATGCGGTATGCGGCGACATTGCCGGCGCACAAGAGGCGATTGAGCGTATCGTTTTTGCAGCCGACTTCGTATCGGGCGAGAAGCATGACAAGTCTTGGCTGAAGTCTGCTGAACAGCTCACACAAGAGGAAATCCGACTGGAGAAGTTTCGCAGGCGAGTGCGCGGCAAGTCCTTCCGAACGCCGAAGGAAATTGTCACGGAAGCGGAACAGCTTGATGTCTCGCTGGGCGAGGAGTCCTATCCTGAGTTTACCGTCTGTGTAGCTGAACGCATGATCGAGGACTTTGCCCGCTACTCTCATCTGACACTCCACAGCAGCAGTCTTTACGACCCAGACAAAGCCGCTGAGATTGTGGACGCCTTCGCGTCACTCAAGACAAAGAAGTGCCAGACGGCGGTTTTTTGGGCGTTCAACCGCTGGCCTGAACGAATGCGCGGGTTGATGTCGCTGAGTGAAGATTTGAAACTTTTGGAAAGCGGGTTGTTGAAACCGCTGTGGTGGAGGTTTTCCTCAAAAACGCGGATAGATTATCTCAAGTCACGGAAGCACCCCGACCCGCATGGAATAACCTTCGAGACTGGGCAAGAATTCTTGCTCAAAGATTTGATGGGGCTGACTTACGACATTGATCTCGAATTTCGCAGGACGTTTAACGCGTCGCTGGCGACGTTTAGGACGTCAGACGAAGAGGAGAGATACGAGCCGCGTCCGCTTCAGGAACTGTGGAGAGAACGAGAGCTGAGTTACAGTATCAGTGACGACGTTCCGCCAGAACTTGTCCGTCGCATTGCTGTCACTAGAGCGGACTGGGATAACTTGCAGCCCGCAAGTGTGCGTTGGGAAGAAGCACGCCGAAAAGCAGAAAACGTTTTCGATGATGGCGACCTGACGCAGTGGGTGTCGAACGAGAGAAAAGACTTCGGAATCGACGATCTGCTTGGTGCTTACTTCCCGTCCAAGGTGCGAGTCGTCCTTTACGGGCGGATGATTGCTCGCACAGCCAAACTACTACGACTAGACGAAGATGCGTTGAGCACTATTGTCTTCATTCATGAAACCGTCCATGCCTTCTCACATATCGGTAGGGATCAAGATGGCATGTACTGGTCGGCGTTCGCCATTCCGTTGGCCGATGCGCCGGATGCGACGCCTATCGTCACCCATGAGGCGATTGCCCAATTCTACACTTTCAAACTCTTGCAGCGGGTGAAGGATGCACGACTGATGGACACTTTCCTCACGCTCGAACAATCGTGTTCCAATGTCTATCGAGCGTGGCGCGCGACCGAGAACTACAGCTTAGAGCAAATGAGAGAAGTGTTGGTCAAATGTAGAAGAGCGACGGGGCAATGGCCACCAGTTTGAGGCGGGGGTATGGGGCACATGTGAGAGGGAATGGTCAATGTCGATCTCCTGTGCAGGGGACGCCGCCTAACTTCCCGTATGCACCGTAGCCGCAAACTACGCGGCACGGTGACGCGGAACGTGAGCCTTCAAATGAATATGGAACTGATAAAGCTAAGGGCAAGTTCCAAGGATGGGCAAGTCGATGAAGAAGTTACACTTCCAATCGACAGTTCGGAATTTGCCCTACTGAAAAAGTACCTAGCAAACTGTGATCGCCTTCGTTCGGCACAGCTATTGACCAAAGAGTTCCCGCGCGTAACAAATATCAAGTGGACCGCTGAGGATGGGCTTTCCTTTGAAATCACGGATTTTGATTACTCCCATGTCTGTGAACTGCTACACCTTGCCCGCCCCCTTTTCCTTGCCAGTGAACCAGCGTCGTTTGAAAGGATTCAGGCTATCTTCGGGAAGAAGTCGAAAGGAACAGCTCTAGCCAAGCATTTGAAGCATCTACGCTCGGTGTATGAGCGAGGGGATTATCAACCATACTTTCAGATCTCAGTGAATGACACGCCATTTTTTCACGATAATACACTCAAGGATTGGTTGAACGGTGTGGAATATCATCAAGATCAGGAGAAGGCCGAAAAGATCGAGGCACTTGAGTCCGCCCTATCTGAAAACATCCTACGTGGGATCTTTGTCTCTCAGCTTTCTGGGCGGATAAGGGCGACTTTGATGCTGGCTCACCTGGCAAATCTAGTGGTAAGCAAAAAAGAAGGCTAACGAGACTGTCGAAAAACCCCAGATTGCACAAATTTCCGCGAAAAAAGTCCTTTGTTTTCAATAGCTCTTTTTTCAGGTGCAGACTTTTTCGACAGTCTCAACGAATGTGTGGTACGTCTATGGCGAATGCAGCTCGGAAGGAACTCTTTTCGGAACGAGTCAACGCAGGAAGCCGAACATATTTCTTCGATGTCAAGGAAGCCACGGATGGGACGCGGTATCTGGTCATTAGTGAAACCCGGCAGAAAGGCGAGGAGCGGGACCACCACCAAGTAATGGTGTTCGAAGAGCATTTCACTGCGTTCCGCGAAGCCCTCGAGAAAGTGACTGACTTGCTGCAGGGGCGGAAGGCGACGTACTCTGTTGAAGCAATTCGCCAGAAGCATCCAAAAGCATACGAGCCCTGGTCAACGCGGGAAGATGAACGATTGAGAAGCCGTTACCAAGAAGGCTTTGACATTCCTGAACTGGCCCGAGTGTTCCAACGAGGAGAGAGTGCAATTCGGTCAAGGCTGGAGAAGCTGGGGATTTATTCGAGGGGTGGGAAGCGATAAGGGAAGTACCGGTGGGGGGAGCAGGAAAGACCGACCCTTGAGCCCAACCATAACCGCCAGGGAACCAACCCCACCCGAGGAGGACGCAGAGCAGCAACCAAAGCCGAGACGGTAAAGGGCGTGGAATGGTTGCAAGAGAGAGGCCGTCCTGGGGTACCGCGCCTAACTGGCCGCTCCAGTGGACGCGGCCCCTCTTGCGGTTCAGGACGAACATGAGAGGTCTCGTTTTGGGGCCTTGCCCCTGAGCGGAAACGTTAGATGACAGCAACAACTGTCTGTCTGACGAATGACCTCGAACAAGATGTTAGGTCGTAGCGGAGACTGACCATGACCTTTGATGAAGTACTCGCTCAGGTCCAAGAGCTGCTGCAACGAGAGAAG
>CAZAYE010000168.1:0-6933 GCA_964489255.1 uncultured Enterobacteriaceae bacterium | reverse complement strand
TATCGGCTCCTAGAACTGCAAGGACTGGCTGCTTAATGCGCTGTGCAGTCTCGAATGGGAAGCTCCACTTCAACCCCGCCGGCACTTCTATCTGGAAGAAGGCATCGGCATCTTTCACAGCCAGGTCAAAGGCGTTTGGCGACAGAGCCCGATCGATCACGTTGCGGTACCCCTGACCACACACCAGCCGCAGGAAGGTGTCTATTGCCTCAACCTTTTTCCCTTCCTCATACATCTTTTGGACCGAAGTTTCTCCTTCCTCTATAAACTGCTCCTTTACGAGCTGAACACCACTAGGAACATCATCCCCCAGCACCAGCGGTGGTGACTCTAAGAGGGCGAGTGAATGGACAGCTTCAGGAGCATCGAGAGCAAGCTGTAAGGCAATCAAGCAGCCATAGTCATACCCTACTATATGTGCCCGCTTTATGTTGAGGTGTCGCAAAAGAGCCCGGCAATGTTCTGCCTGCTGCGCAATGCTTACTGGAGGGGTAAGGCGGGTGCTGCCGTCGAAGCCACAGCGGTAATATCTAATGATACGGTAGTGTTGAGTAAGGATCGGCGCTTTCAGCAATGGAGCGAGACCATCAGCAAGGATGCTTCCATGCACGAGCACGACAGACTCACCTAAGCCTTGGACCTCGAATTGCAAATTCACTCCGTTAATGCTCGCGGTTTTCATGAGACTACCTACTACCCGATGAGAGTTGTTAATCAGTCAGTCCTCATACCCTAACCTCAAATCCCTCTTCAACTTTTTTCTATCGTTTCATGTCTTAGAATCTAGGGCAAGCGATCTATGCCAAGCGTGGAGTTCTCTCAGAGGAACACGTGTGTCCTACCCTTAACAGGCCCTCTCCTGGGATACAGGGCACTCAAACAGACCAGATATTAGCCGATATTCTGTAACAAAATCAGAAAGAGGTTAACAGAAGAGCAAAGAGAGAAGAGAAGGTATGCAGCTTACTCACCCCAAACCGGCCATAAGGGAATTCGAGTTCCCTATATTTTCTATGTTGAAGACACAGATGACAATGTCGTGAAGATCGGGTTGTAGGAACGTGGCTACCGTGTCTTATGCGTACGAGGTTGCTTATACTCCAGACCCTCTCAGCGGTGATTCTTTCCCAATACTTCCGCTTCGGATCGCAAACCCGAGCAAACCTGACAAAGAACCGCTAGACGTCAATACTTACCTAGACTCGGGTGCTCAACGTTCCCTTTTCGATGGCTGGATTGCAACCTCGCTAGGCCTCGACTCTTGAGCGGACAAGCCCTCTCCTATGGATCTCTGGGGGGGCACGATACAGGGGAGGCTCCATCAGGTCCGGCTTTCTCATCTTGACCTCGGCGAATTCGATCTGGAAATCGGCTAAGGAAATTTGGCTCTTGGGAGACATTGCCAAACGGGGACGATAAAAATCCACCAAAAACACCCACTGAATACCGACCAGACAAAGCTCAAATAAGGTGAGCCATCATGATCACCAACCACACGGTGGCGGAAAAACTCGGCGATTAGCTGTCTCATCGTCTCATGTATCTGACTGGTACGCCGAGGAGCGGAGACGTATGATCCCATAAGATCCGTGCAGTGGCCCGCCTGTTGAGGTGTCGGTCGTGCACGAAATACACACGGTTGCTCAATTCGTATCATCAGAGGATGCCATGCCCCAAACATCCCCTCCAGTAGATCCAATCACTGCTCCAAGCTCGCACGTCTGGGTGCAGTACGTTCCCGATGGGGCGGTGTCAGTCGCGGTGGAGGATTCAACACTGGTCCTGAAAGCAAGCTCTGCGTTGCAAGAGCGTTTTGAAACCTTGCTTGCGAAGCGGAAAGCCGGGCTATTGTCGGTCGAAGAGACCCGTGAGTACCAAGCGATTTGTGACCTGGACACTGCACTGAGCTGGCTCAATCGCTTCGCCCGCGAGGCACGACACGCGTGAATCTGACATGGCCGTATCCGCGTTAAGTCGGCGTGTCGTGCGCGAACGAGCGCAGCTGCGCTGTGAATACTGTCACGCTGACGAACGATGGCAATTCATACGCTTCACGATCGACCATGTGCTTCCTCAGTCTGCCGGCGGCTCGGATGAGGCAGACAACTTGGCGCTAGCGTGCCGAAACTGCAACGAACGTCGTGGCAATCGCGGTGAAGGACGTGAGCCAGAAACAGGGCGAGTCGCACCAATCTTCAATCCGCGTCAGGAGGTATGGGCTGACCACTTTGCCTGGGACGCAACACGCATTCGAATTGTTGGGCGGACCCCAACAGGACGGGCGACGATTGAACTGCTCGATCTGAATGATGATCGTCACGATGGCACCGTCCTGCGAATTCGGCAACGTAACGTATCCGACGGGTACCACCCGCCGCCAGAAGATCCGGTCCTTTCCGAGTAAAATGGATATGCCCGTGACCAAGTTGCCAAGGCCTTGATGCTAGCGTGAATCGTGACGACCATTAATCTTCTCGTCGGTCTCTGTCGGGTCAATCAGCGTAGTTTCTCAGACGGACCGGGAGGCGTTTTGGTCCCCACGTGCCTGGAGGTCCGGCAAACACCCCCGCACAGGCGGCACCGCAGAACCGGCAGTGCCCCTCATCGGTGAGCTGCCAGTCACTGAGGACATACCAGTCCCGCCCGATGAGTCGTTGTCCGCACTGATGACAGTAGGTGCTCCCCCCTGCGGAGTCGTGGACATTGCCGGTGTAGGCGTAGCGCACCCCGTTCTTCAGGGCGATACGCCGTGCTCGGCTCAGGGTCGCAGGTGGGGTGGGAGGTTTCTCGAGCATCTTCCAATCGGGGTGGAAGGCGGTGAAGTGCAACGGGACATCGGGTCCCAGCTGCTCCACAACCCACTGCGTCAGCGCTTCCACTTCCGCCTCAGAGTCATTTTCGCCAGGAATCAACAAGGTGGTAATCTCAAACCAGACCTGGGTCTGCCGTTTGAGATAGACCAAGGTCTCCAGCACCGGTTGCAAATGTCCAGCGCAGATCTGTTTGTAGAAACGTTCAGTGAAGCCTTTAAGATCGACATTAGCGGCATCCATGAAGCGGTAAAGTTCCTCGCGTGGTTCTTCGCAAATATAACCAGCTGTCACAGCAACCGTTTTGATTCCCCGCTCCTGGCATGCCTGGGCCACATCGATAGCGTATTCTAAGAAGATGACTGGATCGTTATAAGTAAAGGCAACACTCCGGCAGCCGAGCTCATGCGCGGCTGCGGCAATGGTTTCGGGAGTAGCACTATCGGCTAGAGTATCCACTTCCCGCGATTTGCTAATGTCCCAGTTCTGACAAAACTGGCAGGCGAGGTTGCAGCCGGCGGTCCCAAAGGAGAGGACCGGCGTGCCAGGGAGAAAATGATTGAGGGGTTTCTTTTCGATGGGATCAACGCAAAAACCGCTGGAGCGCCCGTAAGTGGTGAGGACGATCCGATCGGTCTGGCGTGCCCGCACGAAACAGAGGCCGCGTTGCCCGTCGTGGAGCTTGCAGAAGCGCGGACAGAGGTCGCACTGGAGACGCCCATCGGGGAGGGAGTGCCAGTATTTGGTGGAAACTATGGGGGAGAGGTCCTGGATATTCGTGGTGATCTCCGAGTCCACTGGCACGGTGCGCATCTTCACCGGCGGAAAGATCTTCATGGAGATCGAGAAATAGTTGATAGCCGAAGTGCTTTTAATGCGCGATGCCGTTGCGGACCTCAACCTCCTTCTTGAGATTTCGAGCCAGCACAACAGTAAACAACGAGAAAGGCGAGGTCTTGTAGCGCTTTTCGATGCGTAGGGGCACTCCGTTGAACGCCTGAGACAAACGCAAGGAAGCGCGCCACCCCAAGCGCTTGGTAATGGGATCAAGAGAACCGATTAACGGACCGAGCACCGGTTTGGTAGTGCGAAAGTGATTGATAATCACCACGGTCCCGCCCGGCTTACAGACCCGGTGAATTTCTCGCAACATGCGCACCGGATCAGGCACAACGCTGATCACATGGAATGAAGTCACGTAGTCGAAGGAGTTATCGGGGAATTCGAGATTGAGAGCATCCATCTCCAGGAGGCGGAAATGGGTCCACGCGTTCTCCGCGGCTTTTTGCCGTGCTCGTTCCAGCATATCTGGAGCTAGATCGATACCGATCACCTGGCAATGTGAGGGATAGGCTGCCAAGGACAATCCGGTGCCGATACCGACCTCGAGAACTTTCGCTCCTGACGGGATACCGAGGTTGGTGATGACTGAGTTAATACGTTCGCAAAAGAAGCGGGAAAAGATTTTGTCGTAAAGATGGGAAAATTCTGAATAGATTTTACTCTCGTGGGGACTTCTGTGGTTCCCCTCCTTCTGCACAGCAATCACGTCCACTCCCCTAGCAATTTAGGCTGCTACTTGTTCCTGTAGATATTTCTTGAAAAAAACGACGTCCCGGCGGCGAAACCGCCACTGTCTACCCCGTTTGATTCCAGGCAAAGTATGCTTTCGCGCCAACTCATTGACCGTGTCCGGGCTTAGGTCAAGAATCTCAGCCGCTTGCCGACTGTTGAGCAGGATTTCTTCCTTTTCTCCCATGACCGTACATTCCTACGAACGGCGGTTGAGCGGGGGGAGTATGGCATAACACCCACAGGCGGTCAATACCCGTGCAATTCTGCTGGGTTATATGAATTTTCGCCAGGTCTCCTACATGCGGCCTTTTTGCCGAAGAGCAGGACCCTGGTCTACTCTCTCAGCAGCGAGGTGGCTGCGTTATGTCCGGAGGTCACGCACGCGCAGTTGCAGGCTGGTCGCACCGTTCCACACGTTAATCTCGGGCGTGTAGAGGAGATCAATCTTCCCTCCCTGCGCCACTGGCACCTCAGCCATGCCAAAGCCAATGGCATCGATCGGCGGCCCTCCGCGAGGTGAGCGAAGAACGAGTTTTAAGTGGCCTGGTTTTCCTAGCAGCGGGTTGCCCCCCACGATGCGCAGCGCGCGAACCTGAGCTTGAGGAGCGAAAAAAATTGGCTCTGGATTTCCTTGTCCATACGGTTCGAGCCGACGCACTTCAGTCATCGTCTGCGCGTCCAGCAGCGAGAGATCAAGTTCTGCATCGACTTCGATCACCGGCACCAAATCTTCGGCATTCAACCGCGACCGCGCTACTGCCTCGAACCGCTCAGTGAGAGCCTCCACCCGACTTGCTTTGACCGATAACCCTGCGGCTTGGCGATGCCCGCCATAGCCATCGAGCAAATCCGCACAGGCCTTGAGCCCCTCGTACAAATGAAAAGCCTTCGGGCTCCGCCCCGACCCTTTCCCTCTGGCGCCATCAAGGGCAATTAAAAAGGTGGGACGATGGAAGCGTTCCACCAAGCGCGAGGCGACAATGCCGATCACTCCAGGATGCCAGTCAGGGGAAGCCAACATGATACTGCACCGCTCCGCCAGATCCGGCCACGACTGCACCATTGCCACCGCTTGATTCAGGATCTGCTCTTCGATGCCTTGACGGGCCCGGTTTTCTTGGTCCAAGTCCGCAGCGAGAGCACGGGCCCGATCGAGGTCAGTCGTCGTCAACAACTCAACCGCTTTTTGCGCCTCGGCTAAGCGGCCCCCGGCGTTGATCCGCGGTCCCAAACGAAAGCCAATGTAACTACTCGATACTTCAGCCTCTCCGCTCACTTCCTTCAACGCGCGGATGCCTGGGCGTTGACTACGCGCAATCTCTCTTAATCCGTAGGTCACCAATACCCGGTTTTCTTCCACTAGCGGGACCAGGTCTGCGACCGTGCCCAGAGTCACGAGGTCGAGATACCGACGCAGGTCCGGCCCCCGCTCCTGCCCTTGCTCTCGCAAGCGCATCCGCAGACCCATCAGGAGGTAAAAGACCACCCCAGCCCCAGAGAGCCCAGTGAAGGAAAAGGCACATTCCTTCTCCAGAGGATTGAGCACGGCATAGGCTGGAGGTCGCTGCTCAGGCACGTGGTGATGATCGCAGACAATCACATCGATCCCCAAGCTCTGCGCGAGGCTAATTTCTGCATGCGCGGTGGCGCCGCAGTCTGCCGTCACCATCACCTTGGTCCCGCGGTCGGCGAGCACCTTGACCGCCTGGGCATTCAATCCATACCCTTCACGCGTGCGGTGCGGGATGTACAGATCTGGGTCCATACCGAGTTCACGCAGGAACAGCAAAAGTTGCGCACTGCCGGTGACCCCATCGACATCGTAATCTCCATACACACAGACCTGCTCGCGGTTCTGGCGCGCACGCAGCAACCGGTCCGTTGCCCGCTCCATGTCCGGAAACAACAAAGGCGAGCGCAGTCCTGCACGCAGAGAAGGCGAAAGAAAGAGAGCGGCTTTTTCTGGAGTATCGATGCCACGGTTAACCAGTAAAGTGGCAAGCAAGGGAGAGAGGGAAAGGGACCTAGACTGCGCGGCGGCAATCAGTGCCTCAAGGCGAGCAGGCTCAGCAGCTCGCGTCACCCAGCGCCGCAGGGGGGCGGTCACTTCCGCTTTCCCTCCTTCTCCCAAAGCAAAGCAATGGGACTCGCAACGTAAATCGACGAATAGGTACCGAAGATAAACCCGACGAGCAACGCGAAAGCAAAGGTATGGATAACATCCCCACCAAGGAAAAGCAGCACAACGACCACCAATATTGCCGTCCCGTTGGTGATAATCGTGCGGCCCAAAGTCTCGTTGATACTGCGGTTGATAATATCGGCCAGGCCTTCGCGCCGCAGTTTACGCATGTTCTCACGGATACGATCGCAGACCACCACGGTATCGTTGACCGAGAAACCAATCACCGTAAGCAAGGCGGCAACTACAGTAAGATCAAACTCCATATCCATCAAAGAAAGTGCACCGACGGTGATTAAGACATCGTGGACGAGCGCGACTGCTGCGCCAACGCCAAAGCGCGGCTCAAAACGCAAGGCGACATAT
>CAZAYE010000167.1:0-6968 GCA_964489255.1 uncultured Enterobacteriaceae bacterium | reverse complement strand
AAGGGCTCCCCACCGTTCTGATCGAAGCCATGGCCTGTGGTTGTCCGGTGGTGAGTACTGACTGTCCGAGCGGGCCAGCGGAGATCTTGGATGGTGGCGTCTACGGCCCGCTGGTACCAGTGAGGGACGATGCGGAGCTGGCCAGGGCTATTCTTTCGGTACTGAAAGCCCCGCCCGATCCGGAGAAGCTGCGTGCGCGGGCTGCCCTGTTTTCTGTGGAACGCGCCACTGACCAATATCTGCAAGTGTTGTCTGAGCTGGGCGGCCTGCCCAAGTACTAGAGGCGGCGGAAGCGATTGAAGAGAGTGGGATCGATGTTCTTCCATTTCTTCTCGAGGAACTGCATCTTCGTTTGTGCGGCGAAGGAAGGAGAGCTCAACGAAGGGGAAGTACGCACGGAAGTCAGGCACCCCCGCGCGGGCGAGGTGCGCAAAAAAAACCTCGCGGAACGGCTCCAGCCACTTCTCACACGCTCTTGCCACGCCCACCCCGATGAGTTGCTCGTCCCGTAGGCTCTCCACGTCCACCGCACACACCCGCCCCCCATCCCGGGTGAGCACGAAGTTCTGGAGCTGGGGGTCAGTGTAGTCAAAGCCTACCCAGACCTGCCTGGGGGTCAAAGGCGCCGCCGCCGCCTCAAGCTCCCGGTAGGCCCCGTCGGTCAGCACCCCGATCTGGTGGAGAAAGCGGAGGTTCTGCTGAAGTTGGCCGGGAAAGGGCGACCCGGCCACGTCCACGCAGCGCGACCGCCCGGTGTACACGGTGGCGTAGAACTCCGCTATCTTCTCGACTACGCCCTCGTCCACCTCCTGGATGGGGGTGCCCTCGACGAACTCGACCCAGATCTCGTTCTCGTAGCGGGTGACCAGCGGGGGAAAGTGTTGGCTCGCACTGAAACATTCGAGGTTGCGTTCGATTTGGGCGGCCAGATAGGAGTCGCGCAGAATGAGCCGCTTAAACCGCCACCCATTGAGGGTCACGAAGTAGAGGCTTTGGGACTTCAGCAACCGGGTCCCAAACAGCCGCGACAGGAGGTAGCGCAGCCGCTTCTTGAGCGAGTAGTGCGCCCTTTGGTGCGCGGGACGTTGATAGGACATCAGGCTGGGACGAATACTGAACCATCGCATAGGGGCTTCCCAAGCTGACTGCAGTAGAGGGGCCTGAGACAGCTGCGGATTGTCTTATACAAGCGGGCTCCCTACCAAAGAACATTCCCACCCTGTGGCGCCTTTGTTATAAAGAGGGTTTGTTATACAGGTAGAGGGCAAAGGAGGCAATCGCTGATTCTGAGCAAACCTAGACACTTTGCGTTGTTCATCCGTTCCCTTGACGGTGGTGGCGGCGCGGAACGGGTGATGGTGAATCTGGCGCGTGCCTTTGCCGGGCGCGGACACAGGGTGGACCTTGTTCTCGGAAGGGCGGAAGGGCCGTTTCTGAGAGAGGTGCCGGATTCGGTCCGGGTCGTCGATCTCGGCACCGAGGGCGCGCTGGCTTGTCTGCCCGCTCTTCTGAAGGCTCCCGGCGATCTTTGTGTGCTTGCGCCCGTACTGGCCAGCATGGGCGCGCCCTCGGTACTGAGACGCCTGCCGGCATTGATCCGTTATCTGCGGCGCGAGGAGCCAACTTGTATGCTGTCCGCGCTGCGCTACAGTAACATCACAGCTCTGTGCGCAGTACAGCTGGCCGGCGTCCGGACGCCGCTGGCGATCAGCGAGCACAACACGCTCAGCGTGTCCGTGGGGATGGTGGACAGGATGGAGATGCGCTGGGTCGCTTGGTTGGAGCGCCGTTTCTACCCCAGAGCCGATGCCATCGTCGCAGTGTCAAACGGCGTGGCCGAGGATCTGGCCGCCGTGACAGGCCTGCCCCGCGAGCGCGTCATGACTATCTACAATCCGGTGGTGACGCCCGAGCTGTCGGAGATGGCGCGGATGCCGCTCGCGCACCCTTGGTTTGCGCCGGGCAGCCCGCCGGTCCTGCTTGGCGTGGGCAAGTTTAAGCCACAAAAGGACTTCCCGACCCTGCTCAAGGCGTTTGCCCGGGTGCGGGCGGTGCGGCCAGCGCGGCTGGTTATTCTTGGTCAGGGGAAAAAACAAACGGAGTTGGAGACGCTGGCACGGAAGCTGGGCGTGGCCGCTGATGTCGACCTGCCGGGTTGGGTTGATAACCCTTTCGCCTGGATGATACGCGCTGCGGCTTTCGTGTTGTCCTCAGCCTGGGAAGGGCTCCCCACCGTTCTGATCGAAGCCATGGCCTGTGGTTGTCCGGTGGTGAGTACTGACTGTCCGAGCGGGCCAGCGGAGATCTTGGATGGTGGCGTCTACGGCCCGCTGGTACCAGTGAGGGACGATGCGGAGCTGGCCAGGGCTATTCTTTCGGTACTGAAAGCCCCGCCCGATCCGGAGAAGCTGCGTGCGCGGGCTGCCCTGTTTTCTGTGGAACGCGCCACTGACCAATATCTGCAAGTGTTGTCTGAGCTGGGCGGCCTGCCCAAGTACTAGAGGCGGCGGAAGCGATTGAAGAGAGTGGGATCGATGTTCTTCCATTTCTTCTCGAGGAACTGCATCTTCGTTTGTGCGGCGAAGGAAGGAGAGCTCAACGAAGGGGAAGTACGCACGGAAGTCAGGCACCCCCGCGCGGGCGAGGTGCGCAAAAAAAACCTCGCGGAACGGCTCCAGCCACTTCTCACACGCTCTTGCCACGCCCACCCCGATGAGTTGCTCGTCCCGTAGGCTCTCCACGTCCACCGCACACACCCGCCCCCCATCCCGGGTGAGCACGAAGTTCTGGAGCTGGGGGTCAGTGTAGTCAAAGCCTACCCAGACCTGCCTGGGGGTCAAAGGCGCCGCCGCCGCCTCAAGCTCCCGGTAGGCCCCGTCGGTCAGCACCCCGATCTGGTGGAGAAAGCGGAGGTTCTGCTGAAGTTGGCCGGGAAAGGGCGACCCGGCCACGTCCACGCAGCGCGACCGCCCGGTGTACACGGTGGCGTAGAACTCCGCTATCTTCTCGACTACGCCCTCGTCCACCTCCTGGATGGGGGTGCCCTCGACGAACTCGACCCAGATCTCGTTCTCGTAGCGGGTGACCAGCGGGGGAAAGTGTTGGCTCGCACTGAAACATTCGAGGTTGCGTTCGATTTGGGCGGCCAGATAGGAGTCGCGCAGAATGAGCCGCTTAAACCGCCACCCATTGAGGGTCACGAAGTAGAGGCTTTGGGACTTCAGCAACCGGGTCCCAAACAGCCGCGACAGGAGGTAGCGCAGCCGCTTCTTGAGCGAGTAGTGCGCCCTTTGGTGCGCGGGACGTTGATAGGACATCAGGCTGGGACGAATACTGAACCATCGCATAGGGGCTTCCCAAGCTGAGTGAAGGAACAGGGCCTGAGGGAATTGCCCCTTGTCTTTTCCAAGCGGGCTCCCCACCAAAGAACATTCCCACCTCGTAGCTCCTTTGTTATAAGGTCACGGCTATGAATACCTCGCCTAAGGTCACTGTCATAATCCCGGTCTATAACCGTGAAAAGTATGTTTCCGAAGCAATTGACAGTATTCTTACCCAAAGCTTCACGGATTTCGAGTTACTTCTGATCGACGATGGCTCTACTGACGGCAGCGTGGAGGTCATGCGCTCCTACACCGACCCCCGCATTCGCCTGGTGTACAACGGGAGTAATCTAGGCATACCTAAGACCCGCAACAAGAGCCTTCAACTTGCCCGCGGTGAGTATATTGCGATGCTGGACAGTGATGACTATGCCCATCCGGACCGGCTTAAGAAGCAGGTTGCCTTTCTTGACCGTCACCCAGACTATGCGGTGGTGGGGTCCTGGGCAGCGGAGATGGATGAAAATGGCAGGCTGTGGAGAAGGATCAAAATATTTCCTGTCTCGCCAGGAGAAGTGCAGTCGGGACTGCTGTTTCGGTGTTGTTTTCTCCATCCTTCGATCATGGCCAGGAAAGCCGTCTTGCAAGTGTATGGGTACCGCGACCAGTATGTCGTTTGCTCAGATTTCGAACTCTTAGTTCGCATTGCCAGAAAATACAAGCTCGGCAACTTGCCCCAAATCCTCGTGCGCCACAGGATACATGCCGGCCGCATTACGTACGAGAAAGCGCAGTGGGTGGAGGCCAAGAAGCGGGAAATCGCTAGCGCTCAGCTCACTGAGCTTGGCGTTAGGTTTACTGATATCGATTTAGAGCGTCACTATATCCTCCCCCGCATGAAAAGGTTACAGTTCACGCCTGACCGTGAGTATCTTGAGTGGGCCGGCGCCTGGCTGCTCAAACTGCAAGAAGCCAATCAGCGCGCCTTGCGCTATCCCGAGCGTCCGTTTGCACGGGTAGTGGGCGAGAGCTGGCTTAAAGTGTGCTGGCATGCCTCGGCCGGCGTCGGCTGGACAGCCTGGAAATACTTCTGGCAATCGCCGTTGAGCAAAGGGGCATGGTCGAGTTTGAGGAAGAAACTTTTCTTGTTGGCTTTCCGACAGCCACCCCAGGATACCTGACGCATGGTCAGTCCGGCCATGCCGACCCGTTATAAAGAGTAAGCGAGAGGGAGTCAGCCTGTGACAGAGGATCTTGGCAGAGACGTTGGGAAACGCATAGCCCTGCTTTTTACACCTTCTCTCACAGGGGGTGGGGTGGCAAGGTCGATGCTCAACCTTGCCAACGTCTTCTCCGAACGTGGCCACCGGGTTGACCTGGTGTTGCGCCAGGTGGCAGGGCCCTATCTGAACCAGGCGCCCGCTACAGGCAATGTGGTTGAACTTAAGGCAAGTCCAGGGTGGCTGGGTCGAGTCCGTGTTCTGTCAGCGGAGTACAACGACTTCGGGGCGTTGCTGCTGCCCGTCCTGCTGGCATACAAGCCTTCGCGGACGCTTCGGTATCTCCCAGACCTCGTGCGATATTTGCGGCATGAGAAACCGGCTGCCCTGCTCTCCGCGAAACCCTATGCTAACCTTGCCGCTCTGTGGGCCCGGCGCCTCGCTGGTGTTCCGACCCGTGTGGTGGTAAGCGAGCGCACCAGTTTGTCTCACGAGGTTACTCAGCGCTCAAAGAGATGGAAATGGCGCTTCCTTCCGCCAGTGATTCGCTGTGTTTACCCCTGGGCGGATGCCATTGTGGCCGTCTCAAACGGAGTGGCTGATGATCTGTCCTTGACCGCAGGTATCCCTCGTGAGCGTATCACGACAATCTACAATCCCGTGGTGATGCCCGAACTGCACGAGAAGGCACGCGCCGCGCTTAACCATCCCTGGTTTGCCCCCGGTACCCCTCCGGTGCTACTTGGCGCCGGGCGCTTGGTTGCACAAAAGGACTTTACGACCCTGATTAAGGCCTTTGCCCGAGTGCGGGCAGTGCGGCCGGCACGGCTCATGATCCTCGGCGAGGGCGAGCAGCGGGGCAGCCTGGAGGGACTGGCTCGGGAACTGGGCGTCTCCGCCGATGTCACCCTCCCAGGGTTTGTCCTCAATCCCTTCCCTTACATGGCGCGGGCTTCCGTCTTTGTCCTGTCCTCCGCCTGGGAAGGTCTTCCAGGCGTGCTGATCCAGGCGCTTGCCTGCGGCTGCCCAGTGGTGAGTACTGACTGTCCGAGCGGTCCAGTCGAGATTCTGGAAAACGGCAAGTACGGCCCCCTGGTTCCGGTGGGTGACGATGAGGTTCTTGCCCAGGCGATCCTCTCGGTGCTAAACACGCTCCCCGACCGGGACCGATTACGAGCGCAAGCAGCAATGTTTTCCATGGCTCGTGCCGCCGACCAGTACCTGAAGGTTTTGCTTGGAAATCAAGAAAGAGAAGAGAGGGGGTACACGGGACGACCCGCACGGGACGCGACAGGGAGCGCCTCGTGACGACTGATCTTGCCAACGGCAACTTACAACGGATTGCCCTGTTTTTACCCAACCTCGGTGGCGGCGGGGTCCAAAAGGCGATCCTTACCCTTGCCGATGCCTCGACCAAGCGCGGCCACCAGGTCGATTTGGTGTTGTGTCGCGTCGAGGGCCCCTTGCGCAACCAGGTGCCGGACAGGGTCAAGCTCATTGAGCTCAAGGCCGCTCCTGCGTGGTTGGGACGTGCCTACGCGCTGGCAGCGGATCCCAAGGGCCTTGCGGCGCTGTTGCGGCCTGTCCTGCTGCCGGTGAAACCGTCTCAGACGTTGCCCTATCTGCCAGATCTCGTGCGCTACCTGCGACGCGAGAGGCCTGCCATGCTGATCTCTGCGAAACCACATCTCAACCTTGAGGCTGTGTGGGCCCGACGGCTCGCCGCTGTGCCCACCCGGGTGGTGGTCTCTGAGCAAAATAGTCTATCTCAGAAAACCCATATATCAAAAAAGTGGAAACGGCGTTTCCTTCCACCGTTGACCCATCGGACCTACCTCTGGGCGGACAGCATCGTAGCCGTTTCCAACGGAGTTGCGGACGATTTGTCAGCCGTTACGGGCATTCCCCGGGAACGCATCACGACGATCTATAATCCTGTAGTGACTCCTGAATTGCTGAGCAAGGCCCAGACCCCGTTCGAGCACCCCTGGTTTACGCCTGGTGCCCCGCCCGTGCTGCTCGGAGCAGGAAGGCTAACGGCTCAAAAAGACTTCCCGACCCTGCTCAGAGCCTTCGCTCGGGCGCGGGTAGTGCGGGAGGCGCGGCTCGTCATCCTCGGTGAGGGGAAGAAGCGAACGGAATTGGAGATGTTGGCGCAGAAGCTGGGTGTGGCCGCCGATGTCAACCTGCCAGGCTGGGTGGACAACCCCCTCGCCTGGATGGCACGTGCGGCAGTTTTCGTGTTGTCTTCCGCTTGGGAAGGTTTTGGCAACGTCGTGGCTGAAGCCCTGGCTTGTGGCTGTCCGGTGGTGAGCACGGACTGTCCGAGCGGCCCAGCGGAAATCCTGGATGGCGGTGCTTACGGCCCGCTCGTGCCAGTGGGGGACGATGCGGCGCTGGCCAAGGCCATTCTTTCGGTGATGGA
>CAZAYE010000166.1:0-6975 GCA_964489255.1 uncultured Enterobacteriaceae bacterium | reverse complement strand
GTCGTGGCCTGTTTCTTCGGTTCGCCGAATAGCTCACGGCCAAAGACGATCGCCGCGTCCGTGGACATCGGCATCGCTAGGCAGTAATCACCGACGTGGTCCCTATGTTTTGCCTGCACATAAAGGGCGCCGCCTTCGAAAGCATGGACACAGTTGCTCCGTCCCCAGCGGCCGACCATGGCGGTGACCAAGGGCTGCTCAGTCGGTTGCAAACCCGGCGGCAAGACGTGACGGATAATCTCAGGCTTGGTGAGGTACTGAATGGTCAGCATCTGAGCGCTGAAGAAGTGCGGTTCTGCTAGGGTGGCCTGAATACGAGCGATTTCTTCACGCGTTTTGACAAATCCCATCGGTGCGTCCCCCTTTGCTACAGAGAGTAGTTGTCGGGATTGTCTATTGTCTGGGAGAGGCCGTCAAGCAAACCTTAGTTTGTTTCTTGCCCCTCTTGTGTTACCTCGATAGAGACAGAGAACTAACACAAAATGAGAACCAAGAGAGTGGCGAGACTGCTAGTGGCGTGTTTTCTTCTGGCCCTTGTATCCCCGTTGTTTGCCGAGGGAGGAAAGCTAAGGGATCGCTACTTCTTCAGTGGTGACGGTTGGATTCAACTTACCAACGCCAAGACCGGTCAATCTGCCCGCATTCATTACCGTTTGCCGGATGGCTCGTACCCGCCAGACGCCCATCAACAGATCGACCGTCTCTTTGGTGTACCTGCCGGTTCCAGTGACCACATCGCTATTCGTCTCATTGCCTTCCTCGACTATGTTGAGGACCGCTTCCACCAACCGATCAACATCATTTCCGGTTACCGCAGTCCGGAATACAACGAAAACTTGCGTGCCCAGGGGCGTCTGGCTGCCAAAGCGAGCCTGCATATGGAAGGAATGGCGACTGATATCCAGATGCGCAAAGGACTCTCAGCCAAGGCGTTCCCGATTCTCAGGGCGTTACAATGTTGTGGTGTCGGCTATTATCATGATGATTCGCTCCATCTCGATACCGGTCCGGCTCGCTTCTGGGATGAGACAACCTCGAAGGTCCGCACCAACATTTCCGAACACAATAAGCAGGTCATCGTACGCACTAACCAGGATATCTATCTCCCCGGAGAAACTATCGAGCTCAAGTTGGCACGCATTACTGACTATCCAGTCGGTTTTGCTTCTCGCTTTGCGATCGTGCGCGATGGTCAGACGTTAGAAGAGTTCGTGTTCGAGGGAAAGAACCAAGACTGTCGTGCGGTGAGAGATCCGGAGAACCGAACCATCAAGTGGACAGTCCCGTCAGGATTTCAGCCTGACGGGAAAATCCAGGTACGTGTCTATTTTTGCGATAAACCGTTTCCCGAGATGCCAGACCAGATCGAGTCGAACACGCTCCTCATTCGTGGTTAATCGCCGTCTATATTGGAGCGCGACCAAGATGGGCGCGCTGCCCGGGCACGTCCGCGTGAGAACTGCGCAACCGCTTTCGGTTGACACATGACTCCCCTCTGTCCTACTGTGTCGCTTGAGGAGAAGAGATTATGGCTGCATGGGATCTGAAAGATAAAGCTGCGGTCTGCGGTGTCGGCCACTCGGCGTACGGGCGACGACTCAACCGCAGTCCGATCGACCTTGCCGGTGAAGCGATTCGCAATGCTTTGGACGATGCCGGTCTGGGCCGAGATGACTTGGACGGACTGATCGTCAGTTTCGGCACGCCGATCGGTGCGGATGCTGACACCCTTGCGTACGCGCTTGGGCTGAGACTGAGGATGTACAATCAAACGTGGGCGCATGGACGCTTCACTGCAAGTTGTATTCAGTGGGCAGCAATGGCGGTCAATGCTGGGTTAGCTAAGGCAGTTGCTTGCCTTGCGGCGATCAGTTTCTCCGGCTTTCGCAGGCCGATGATGGGTGGCTCGGGGGACAGTGAGGGCGCCAGAGAAGGCGGAGGTGGACACGGCGAAGATCCGGTCTATGGCATGACCTCGCCGGGCGCTGGCGCAGCGCTCGTGGCGCAGAAGTACTTTGCGCGGTTTGGTGCCACCAGCCGCCAGCTTGCTGCTGTCCCGATGGCGTTTCGCAAACACGCGTCGCTCAACCCCGCGGCGATCATGCGCGCGCCTATCACCGTAGATGACCACCAAAATTCACGCTTCGTATGCGAACCGTTGCATCTCCTCGATTACTGTCTCATCAATGATGGCGCTGCCTGTGTCGTTGTAACCACCAGTGAACGTGTGCGTGACCTGAGGAAGCCGCCGGTGTACATCAGCGGTATGCAAGGGCTCCCAGGCGGACGGGAGGAATTCATCTGGACTTACCCAGGCTTTGGCACTTCGCAGCAGGAGGTCTTTGATTACCAGCCTGGCCTGCAGCCAGTCTACCACATGGCCGGGGTTACGCCGAAAGACATCAATGCCCTGTTTACCTACGATGCCTTTTCGATTCTGGCCTGGACGGCTCTGGAACGGTTTGGTTTTTGTGGCCAGGGAGAGGCCGCGGCGTTTACTCAGGGAGGGCGGATTGAACTCGGCGGCGAGTTGCCGATGAACACCAACGGCGGACTCCTCTCCGAAGGTCACATCATGGGGTGGAATCACCAGGTTGAGATCGTTCGCCAGTTGCGCGGCGAGTGCGGGCAGCGACAGATTACTAACGCCCAGATTATTCAGTGGGCCAATGCCTATGGTGATTCGTTGATTTATCGGAGGTAACCATGGCCGAATACAAGAAACCTTTGCCCGCCATCTCGGTGCTGAACCAATCGTATTGGGACGGTCTCAGGCGGCGTGAACTGCGACTGCAACGCTGCAACGACTGCGGCAAGGTGTGGTATCCGCCAGCGCCGTTTTGCCCAGTGTGTTGGTCCCGCAATTTCACCTGGCAGAAACTGAGCGGTCGAGGAAAAGTAAATTCCTGGGTGGTATTTCACCAAGCGTATTTTTCGTCCTTCAAGGACGACATTCCTTACAATGTCGCCGAGGTCGAATTAGAAGAAGGCCCTCGTTTACTGACGAATCTGGTGGCAGTGGACAACTCCGATATCACAGTTGGCATGCCGGTGGAGATTGTCTTCGATGACGTAACCGAAGAGGTGACACTGGCGAAGTTCCGGCCGGCAAGAAAACCCTGAGGATATTCTCTCTTTTCCCCTCTGAACGGAACCCAGTCGACAGGTGGGGATGGTGATTGGCAATGACCTACGCATCTACCAAATCGCTCTTCCTTAACAAATCTGTATCTCTTGCCTGAACGTATCCCCAGTTGCCCCTTCTGATGAACAACGAGAGTGTCGCAAGTGTGCGATGCCTCGCTGGCGAACCGCCACAGTTCAGAGCCTACTTCCATAGAATCCTATTGAGAAGAGAAAGGGGGAACAGTAACATAACCTTGCAACGTTAGGACAAGTTAGGAGCGCTCGCTATGCCAGAGAACCTGATCGCTGCGGAAATTGAGCCGGTGTCTAACCAAGCAAGACAAGCAGCGCTTGCTCTTCAGCGGCTGGGCTTTCGTATACTGCACCTCGGACAGACTATCAGTGTACAAGGGCCCCAGTCACTTTGGGAATCAACTTTTAACGTCTCGTTTGAACCGCGGGAGAAAACTCTCGTGGCAGGGGTAGAGGGTAGTAGGGTGACCTATCAGAAAGCGTTGATTGAGAACGTCCGTATTCCCTCAGAATTGCGGCATCTTGTTGTTGGAGTGATGTTCGTAGAACCTCCGGAGTTCTACTCGACTCGCTCCTGAAGATGAATGAGAAAGATGGGAATCGCCAAAGAAGCGTATTCCCAGGCACAGGGAGGTAGATAATATGGCACAGCAACGGAGGGCGCGACCGCCACGTGCAAGGACAGGAAGAAGAATTCAGGCAGAAAGACGAGAAGACAGGGTGCATTTTGAGGCGGTGTTGGCCTCAGAGAGCGGAAAGTCAATGTTTGCGCCAGACGCCTTTCTTGAGCCTGGCAACATACCGCAATTCACTCCTCCCGCTGGCCGCGGAGTGCAGACGGCCACAGTCCTGCGATCGCTCGGTTTCCGCGTGCGTCACGTTGGTACCTTTTCCATCAGCGGTGATGGAACGAAAGAGCAGTGGGAGCAAGTTTTTGGCACCCGAGTCGAGCGTCGGACCCAACCTCTTAGTAAAGCTCACCCAGAAATTGGAGAAGTCAGTTATTGGTCGCATGTTGCTGGAGCACCCTTTACCATCCCAGATACCCTTGCAGGGTTAGTAGACCGTGCCTATCCCCAGCGGCCACCGACCTTCTTCGAATCTTCTCTCCCGCCGCGTGTCGGCTATCATCACCTGCGCGTCCCTGCAGATGTGGCTATGATATTCCGCTCTACGCTTGCTCATAAACTTGGGGTCACAGGCAAAGGGGTTCTGGTGGCCATGCCGGATACGGGATTCTATAAACATCCTTTCTACAAGTGGCATGGCTACAACTACAATGCGACTCTTTCGCCCGATGCGATCAGAGTGGAACGGGATGAGGTCGGGCATGGTACGGCCGAGGCGGCGAACATCTTTGCCAATGCGCCCGATATCGATTTTATCGGCGTCAAAATGGGCGCGAATCCGACGCTTGCTTTTAAGACTGCCGCGGATCTGTCTCCGGCGGTGATGACCAACAGCTGGGGGTACGACATTCCTGGCCCTGCGCTGCCGAATTTCCTGAGACCCCTCGAAGCGGCGGTGGTTGACGCAGTCCGCACTCGGGGTATCACTGTCTGTTTCTCTGCGGGCAATGGCCACTACGGTTTCCCCGGCCAAATGCCTGATGTCATCTCTGTCGGTGGCGTCTATGCCTATGAAGACGTGGTCGGCAATGACTTTCGGTTGGAAGCGTCAAACTATGCGAGTAGCTTCGACAGCCAGATCTATCCGGGCCGCCACGTGCCGGACATCTGCGGCTTAGTTGGCCTGCAGCCCCGCGCTATCTATATCATGCTTCCGGTGGAGCCAGGTGATCAAATAGACGTTGGCCTGGCAGGAGGCAGCTATCCAAACGCTGACGAGACGGCTGCGGATGATGGTTGGGCAGTGATCAGCGGCACGAGCGCCGCGTCTCCCCAAGTTGCTGGTGTTTGTGCTTTACTTAAACAGGTCCAACCCGGGCTTTCACCAGACCTTGTCAAGGCTATTCTGCGGGCCTCGGCGCGAGATGTCACGATTGGTCAGAGCGCTCATGGCCAAGCCGCAGGAGAAGGATACGATGGCGCAACTGGAGCTGGGTTAGTCGATGCAGCTGTGGCTTATCAGCTCGCGCGGTCGGTGACCCCGCGCCACCTGCTGACGTTGCCGCCGCCGCGGTGAGCGCGGTTACCAGAGAGGCATACGATATGCTTTAACCCCAATGAGAGCCCACACCGGGGTGCGGAACACTGGTACTTCCTGCATTGACCTCTTGCTCAATTGTCGTTAGCCTCGCTTGGCTAAGAAGACACAGTTCGAGCCATAGCGAGGCTTCTTTAACGATTCATGCTCCCTTGTTTGCTATCTGACATTCTTGAGCGAGAGAAGGAGGCACCATGCCCGGCATTCTCGATGGCATTCGCGTTTTTGATCTGAGCATCGCCGCGGTTGGTCCTTGGGCGGCCAAACTGCTTGGGGAACTGGGTGCCGACGTGATCAAAGTCGAAGCGCCGGAAGGTGAGCTTTCCCATTACATTCCACCGCCGATCAAAGGCACGGCGGTGCTTTATATCTCGGCCAATTTCAATAAGCGCCACATTGTCCTTGACCTGAAACAGGAAGGGGACCGAGCCCTCGCCCTGAAGATTATCGAAAAAAGCGATGTGTTTATTCAAAATATGCGACCAGGCGCGGTCGAACGTCTGGGGCTGGGTTATGAGGTCGTCTCCCAGATCAATCCCCGGATTGTGTACCTCTCTGCCTCAGCATACGGCCGTACTGGGCCGATGGCCAAAGAGGCTGGGGTTGATCCCACCGTCCAAGCCTTCTCAGGATGGTGTAGCATCACCGGCCAACCAGACTCACAAGGAGAAATGTTCCGGCATTTCGCCCACCTTGACCTCAACACGAGCACGATGATTGTCGAGGCTGTCCTCCAGGGACTGCTTGCGCGCGAGCGTACTGGCAAAGGGCAAAACATCGAGATCGAAATGTTGGCTGCGGCCCTCTCGCTCCAAACGAGCCGTCTCGCCGAGTATTTTGCCACCAACCAACAACCAACGCCGCTGGGGAGCGCGGCGGCGACTACCGTGCCACACCAAGCGTTTCTCTGTGAAGATCACAAATACGTTGCGGTTGGCGTCGTGAGCGAGGACCAATGGCCGCGTTTCTGTCGGGCGCTCAAGGCAGAGGAACTGGTTGAGGATCCGCGCTTTGCGACGAATCCTCAACGAGTCGAACACCGTGCTGAGCTGATTCCGCTTCTGGAAGAACGTTTTCGCACGAAACCGGCGGCTTGGTGGGTGATCCGTCTCACTAAAGAACGGGTGCCCAACAGCCGGATCCTGGACTTCGAGGGACTGCGCCAGCATCCCCAGGTAATCCAGAATCAGCACCTCGTGGAACTCGACACTCCCCACTGGGGGACATTGAAGGTAGACGGGTTACCGTGGCAATTCAGCAAGGCTCCAGCCGGACCGATCCGCCCAGGCGGACTGAAAGGAGAGCACACCGAGGAGGTGTTGCGAGAATTAGGGATTATTGGAGAGTAGGGGGCAGCATGCCTGGCGCACTTTCTGGCTTCACTATTGTTGACCTGACCCAGGGATTGGGTGGTCCATTTGCTTCTATGCGTCTTGGTGACGCTGGCGCGGAGATCATCAAGATTGAGCCGCTGGTGGGAGACTCCGCTCGCATGATGGGACCTCCATTCGTTGGTGATGAAAGCGCGGTGTTCCTGAGCCTCAACCGCAACAAGAAGAGTTTGGCTCTCGACCTACATGAACCTGAAGGTCAGGACCTCGTGCGGCGACTCGCCGCGCAGGCTGCTGTTTTCCTCGAAGACCTTGGACC
>CAZAYE010000165.1:0-6995 GCA_964489255.1 uncultured Enterobacteriaceae bacterium | reverse complement strand
GGGTGGGAGGACAGTGATTCCGGTCAATGTACGCATCCTGGCGGCGACCAATAAGGATCTGGAAGGAGAGATTAAGAAAGGCACCTTTCGCGAAGATCTCTACTATCGCCTGAACGTGATCCACATCCATATGCCGCCGCTGCGAGAGATCCGCGAGGATATCCCACTCCTGGCAAATTCTTTCCTGGCCACGTACTGTCGAGAGATGAAGAAGGAAGCGAAGAAACTGACACCTGGGACGGTGCGCTGCCTGATGGAATATCCCTGGCCGGGGAATGTCCGGGAGTTAGAGAACGAGATGAAGCGGACGGTAGTCTTGAGCGAGCGCAAAGTGGTAACAGAGGAGGATCTTTCAGAAGCTGTCTGCAACGGTGGTGGCAAGAACGGACTCTCGCAGTTCCTGCCTACGGGCTCGCTCAAAGAGATCGTCGCTACCCTAGAGAAGCGTCTTATTGCAGAAGCGTTACAAGCCCGGCAGCAAAATCAACAACAGGCCGCAAGGATGTTGGGGTTAAGCCGCCAGGGGTTGATCAAAAAGATGAAGCGGTACGGCGTTAAGGCGGCGTGAGGCAAAGTCTCACGCCAACCCCGCCTGGCGGGCGGCGTTGAGAACGCGTTCCAATACTGCCTGCACAGCTTCTGGCACAGGTTCGGACCTAAGAGTGGGTGAGGAATAGAAACTTTCCCGTTCACTCAGCACTCAGGACTTTCATTTTCCCCGTTTCATCAATTGTGACTGGGTAAAAATGTCTTCCGGTAAACCGGCACTAAACGTGAGCTGCTGCCCCTGTTTGAGGGGAAGTTCCGCGGTTGCGTGGTTGCGTTTTTCGTCCACGGACAGGGTAAAATCTGGCTGGGCGATAGAGAAATCACCTTGTTCCGTCCGACCAATTGATACAGAGTTGAGGATGACGCGCCAGAGTTGACCCTCTTTGTCATAGGCTTCTTTATAGTAGCCGACGTAGAGCTCTCGATCGATCCACAGGATTTGCCGGGTGTAGGCGTATTGGGTATCTTTCGCCGCGGCTTCGATCACCCAGACCGGCCGGTTGATGAAGCCGTAATTGGTCGGCCACCAGGCCTTCCCTGTCCACCCCTGCGTATTCCATCCTATAGTGAGAAGATCTTTGGGATTTTCCAGTGTGTACCCTCGCTCGGCTGGGCGCAGCAGCTTGGGGTTGGGCAAGGTACACGGCACGAGCGCGTCTTGCACCCCCACGAGCTTCCAGGTGAAATACTGGATCTTGCCGGAGAAGAGATACGGATCATCGTGAGCGATATCAGAGCCGAAGAGGCTATCCGATCCATTCGCAGCGTTCAGTCGCCGGACTCTTTTAAGCGCCGGAATAAACGCCCACAAGGAGTTCCATTGCTTGGGGTCAAGGTAGACCCATTCCAGATTCACGACTCCCACAACTTCATAAGGCGCCATGCCGGCGATGATGACTTTGCGGAGCACGGCGTCAGGGTTGGCGACCGGACCTGAGAAGCGCGAGCCGTAGAAGCGGATCTGTCCTTGGAAATCGATATACTTTTCCAGGGCCTTGGGGGTGCTCCAGTGGAGATTGCTGAACCGATCCGCATCGTCCGGCTGCATAAGTGTGTAAGAAAAATTGTACATCACCTTGGCGGCGGCTTGCGGGTCTTGCGGGTCAATCTGCGGAAAGGGATACCCGTAAAGGAACGCGGGATAGGCCTGGGTCGCGGTGTCGATGAGCGATTCGGCTGCATCAACCGAGAACTTCCCCGCATTTGCAGCCGAAGCTGCGGTAAATTGACTGCCCCAACTCATCGGGTTTGGCGAGGTCATAATCTTGGCGGTGTAACTGCCATCTGCGAAGCGACGGAGGATCGAATCGGGCATCAACCCTTGTGCCGCTTGCCAAGTGTCTCGGCCAAGCGTATCCCCAGGTTTGAGCTGGGCAGAGGCGTGAGGAGTATTGAGAAGACTGAGAGAGAATAGAGTGGTCAGGCCAATAGCGGTCAGATGACGTTTCATAAGCGAGATCCTTTGGCTCCAGGCTAGTGTTATACCCTATGCGATCGCCAGCCTCATAAGTCGCAATCCACAATCACAAATTCTCACCCCTTTCTCTTCTGCCTAGCCTTGATATATATGCCGCTCCAGGTTGAATTCCATGGAACGGGTCTATTCTTTCCTTGTTGACAAACCAAAGCTTATCCTTTTTTTCATCCTTCTTCTTACCGGCTTCTTTGCCTACCACGCGCGCCAGCTTCGCCTGGACAGTTCGGTTGATAGCCTGCTCCCCAGGGATGACCCAGAAAAACAGTACTATAACGAGGTCCGCCGGATCTTTGGCAGCGACGAGATCGGCGTGGTCGGCCTCGTCACTGACAACGTGTACACTCCGGAGGTGCTACAGAAGATGAAGCGCCTCACTGACGAGATCAGAAAAATCCCCGCAGTGAAGAGCGTGGTCAGTCTTACCAACGCGCAAGATATTATCAAGAGTGTGGCGGAGGAACAGACCCTGCTGGTTCCGAAAATTCCCGCAACGCCGGCGGAGTGGGAACAACTCAAAGAGAAGGTGGCAGACGTCCCGGTTTATATCAACAACCTCGTCTCTCCAGATGGCCAGGCTGCCGCCATCCTTATCTCTTTCCTCGATAGCATCACTGATGATGAGTTCCTGCGCCGGGGTATTAACGACACGATCCAGGCGATCGTAGACCGAGAATCCGGGCCTGAGCGGTTCTACTACACCGGCCTCCCCTACTTCAAGACCCACCTCGCGCGGTCCATGCGGGCGGATCTCACCCGTTTCGTGCCGTTGACCTTGTTCTTCATCATTATCGTCCTGTTCGTGAGCTTCCGCTCTCTACGGGGCATGCTCCTCCCCGTCTTGACCGTGCTGGTAAGCCTGACCTGGACTCTGGGGATCATGGTGCTCGCCGGCAGTCGCCTCAGCCTGGGCAGTGTCTCCCTCCCTCCCCTGTTGCTGGTTCTCGGCACGGCGTACTCCCTCCATGTTGTGGCCGAATACTACGAACTCGCCCGGCCCGGCCGTCCGGCCCGCGCGGTTGTCCTGGAAACCCTGCGGAAAACGGGGATGCCCATTTTCATTACTGCCCTGACCACCGTCTTGGGTTTTCTCTCTTTGCTCGTCAACCGCATCGTCAGTGTCCGGGAAATGGGCATTTATTCTTCCGCGGGGATTACGATCGCCTTTGGGCTCTCTCTTACGCTGGTCCCGGCTCTGCTCGTTCTCCTCCGTTTGCCACCTCGACAGGAAGACACCTTTTCTCCAGTGTTGAGTGCCGTACTGCAGCGAATAACTCGCGCGGATATTCGCCACCGGGGTCTCATTCTCATCGGGAGTTTCCTCATCGCCGTCCTCGCGGGTTGGCAAGCCCTCTCAATCCGGGTGGACTCGAACTTCCAATCTTTTTTTCGTGAGAGCGATCCGATTCGCCAAGCGACCGATGTGATCAACCAGCATTTGGCGGGGAGCACCGCCTTCTATGTGGTGATTGATGGCAAACAGCACGACATCGTCAAGAAGTGGGATACCCTGTGGAGGATTAAAAATCTCCAACTTTATATCGGTTCCCTGCCTGGAGTCGGAAAGACCGTCTCTTTTGTCGATTACTGCGAGATGCTGGACAGAGGTCTGCAGGAGATTCCTCCCGAGGGAGAGAAGATCGCGGCTCCCTCGCCGGGAGACAAGAAGACCACTTTTTGGGAAAACCCTGCTCAACTGACAGACGTCATGCAGCTGGTCTACCTAAACGCCAATAATGTTTCGAGCGTGGTCAACCACCCGGATTACTCGCGGACCAACATCCTGGTCCGTACAACCCTCTCCCGTGCGAGCGATGTCTCTGCGACGGTGGAGAAGATCCGGCTGTTCGCCCACAAGACTTTTCCGCCGGAACTCACCGTCCATCCTACCGGTACGTTAATTCTCCACACCCGGACGACCGGGGACATCGTCTCGGGTCAGATCGAGAGCCTCGGGCTGACGACCGGCGTCATCTTTGTCTTGATGTCAGCCATGTTTCTCTCCACCCGCATAGGCCTCATCGCGATGATCCCTAACCTCTTTCCTCTCCTGGTTTTCTTTGGCCTGATGGGAGCCACTGGGGCGGTACTCAGCTTGAGCACCAACGTCATCGCTTCGATTGCCCTCGGGATTAATATTGACAATGAGATCCACCTTATGCACAGGCTCAGTACTGAGGTGCGAGCCACGCCGAGTCAGGAACAGGCTCTCTTGCGGACGCTGTCCACCGTGGGCAAGCCCGCCTTTTATGTCTCGGTTCTTCTCGTTTTAGGATTCCTCACTATGTGTTTTTCTACCCTCGTGCCGATTCAGGAGTTTGGGTATCTCGCTGCTGCAACCCTGCTCGTTTCGCTGGTTGGCGATGTGGTGCTGACGCCGGCGCTGCTGGCGACCACGCAGATCATCACCTTGTGGGATCTCCTCTATGTCAAGCTGGGCAGAGATCCTCATAAAACGATTAGCATCTTTGCCAATCTTCGCCCCACGCAGGCGAAGATCGTCGCCCTCATGGGTGAAATCAAATCTTTCCCCTGCGGACACGCCATTATCCGTCACGGTGGGATGACGAACGAGATGTTCGTCATCCTGAGTGGGAGGGCGGAGGTGCGGGTAAACTCTGCCGGGCAGACCCGGTCGGTGTTGGAATTGCAACGCGGGGATGTGTTTGGCGTC
Source organism: uncultured Enterobacteriaceae bacterium (assembly GCA_964489255.1). Lineage (GTDB taxonomy): Bacteria > Desulfobacterota > Binatia > Bin18 > Bin18 > CAZAYE01. The sequence goes on along the minus strand of CAZAYE010000165.1, from coordinate 2,298 downwards.
ACCAGCCTCATCCGCACCCAGGAACGGGTGTCTGATGTCATTGCCCTTGAGGATGTCGAGGTGCTGGCTATGGATGAGCGTTTTCGGACGCGGATTTGGCGCTACCCACGCATTGCCGCCAGGATCTTTTTTAACATTTCGCGATTCCTGCTCGACATTCTCCAGGATGAACTGCAACGCGGGAGAGTGAAGAATGAAGAATTAAGAGTGAAGGATTAAGAATGAAGGATTTTTTCCTCTTTCATTTTTCATTCATCACTCATCACTCATCATTCTTTACTCTCTTACTTCCCCCGTTTCATCAGCTGTGAGTGGGTAAACAAATCTTCCGTCAGGCCAACTCCGAACGCGAGCCGCTGGCCCTGCTTGAGCGGGAGCTCAACAGTGGCACGGTTGCGCATTTCATCGACTGACAGGGTGAAATCTGGTTGGGCCACAGAGAAATCTCCCTGGGCGGTACGCCCGGCCGACACCGAGTTAAGCACGATCCGCCAGAGTTGACCCTCTCTGTCATACGTTTCTTTGTAGTAGCCAACGTACAATTCACGGTCGATCCACAAGACCTGGCGGCCGTAGGCGTATTGGGAGTCTTTGGCTGTGGCTTCAATGACCCACACCGGCCGGAGAACAAAGTTGTAATTGGCCGGCCACCACGGCTTGCCAGCCCATCCTTGCGTGTCCCATCCCATCACGAGAAAGTCCTGGGGATTCTCTAGTTCGTAGCCTCGCCCGCTTGGTCGCAGCAGCTTCGGGTTCGGCAGGGTGTAGGGGACCAGCGCATCCTGTACCCCTACCAGTTTCCAGGTGAAGTACGGTACCTTACCCGAGAAAAGATACGGATCATCATGGGCGAGGTCTGAACCGAAAAGGTTATCTGAGCCGTTGGCAGCGTTGAGCACCCGTACCCGTTTCAGCGCCGGTACAAACGTCCACAGAGAGTTCCACCTCTTGGGATCGAGATAGGCCCACTCCAGGGTCACCACACCGACGACTTCATAGGGGGCCACTCCCGCAATAATCAACCTTCGCAGCGTTTGATAAGGGTTGGGAATAGGGCCGGAGAAGCGGGAGCCATAGAAAAGGATCTGCCCTTGAAACTCAACATGACGGCCCACACCCGCGGGAGTGACCCAATGGAGGTTGCTGAAGCGGTCTGCGTCGTCCGGCTGCATGAGGGTATAGGAAAAATTGTACATGACCTCTGTTGCAGCTTGTGGGTCCTTAGGGTCAATCTGTGGAAAAGGATAGCCATAAAGAAAAGAAGGGTAAGTCTGCGTAGCGTTTTCGACCAACGAGCCTTCGGCGTCAACCGAAAACTTGCCAAGGTTCGACTCTGTCGCTGCAGTGAATTTGCTTCCCCAACTCATGGGGCTTGGAAAGGCGATGACTTTCACTCGGTAACTCCCATCTTCGAAGCGGCGGAGCATTGCATCTGGCATCAACCCTTTCATTGCTTGCCAGTTCTCCCGGCCCAGTGTCTCCCCAGGTTTGGGTTGGGCATGAACGTGAGGGCTGAAGAGAAGGCTCAGGAAGATAAGAAGAGTTAGAGCGTACAAGGGGTGCCTTTTCATAAATTATATCCTTCTTGGTTCGTGAAGGGGATCTTCTTACCGCAAACCTAAGCGCTTCATCAGTCTGGACAGGTTAGACTGAGGCAGGCCAAGGCGTTTTGCGGCTTCGGTCTGGTTCCCGCCAGCCACTGTCAACGCTGTACGCACCCGGACACGAGTGAAGGCATCGAGCGCTTCCGAGAGCGGCAAGGCATCATCGATCTCTTCGATCTTTTCTACCATGCATGCTGACCCTGAAGGCTGTTGGCGTACCTCGGCTGGGAGGTCAAAGGCTGTGATCTCAGGACCAGAGGAGAGCACCACTGCCCGTTCAATCGCGTTTTGCAGCTCACGCACGTTGCCAGGCCACGCATAAGCCTGCAGGCATTCAAGCCCCGCGGGCTCAATTCCCATCGGTGGACGGTTCACTTCGCGACAGTAGCGGTCCACGAAATGGTGAACAAGAAGAGGAATGTCCTCTCGGCGACCGCGAAGCGGCGGAAGGGTGATCGAAACGACGTTGAGTCGGTAGTACAGGTCCTCGCGGAACGTGCCCTTGGGCATTGCCTGACGCAGGTCTCGGTTGGTTGCGGCCAGGATGCGCACATCGGCTCGGACGTCCTTCACCCCGCCGACGCGCTGGAACTCTTTTTCTTGCAAGACGCGCAGCAGCTTGGCCTGCAGGTTCGGCGCTAAATCTGTCTCTTATACACATCTCCGAGCCCACGAGACTAGGCATGATCTCGTA
>CAZAYE010000164.1:0-7001 GCA_964489255.1 uncultured Enterobacteriaceae bacterium | reverse complement strand
ACACGCGTAAGATCGTCGGCAGCGTCAGATGTGTATAAGAGACAGATTTCGGACAGAGTAGTATTTGGGCCCTGGGCACACCGCCCGATGTTAAGGGGTGGCGCCTATTGATACGACAGCCAAAGGGAGAAACTGTTGGTCTCATGACCTTGCAGGATCAAGCACTCTCAGTGTCTGGCAGCCTCGGGCAGAGCTTTGAGGTAAACGGCGCTCGCTACGGGCATGTCATCGATCCCCGGAGTGGGGAACCGTTACAACGAGATCTGCTGGCATGTGTTATTGCTCCGAGTGCCGCACAAGCCGAAGCCTTGAGCAAAGCCCTGTTAATCTTGGGAGAAGACGAGGGACTTGCCCTGTTGCAGCGTTTGCCTGAGGTCGAAGGCTTATTAGTTGAGGCCAACGGACAACGTTGGATGACCCCAGGATGGGCTCAGACTATCACCTTCGCTCCGCGCGAAGAGTTCCAGAAAGAATGAGGAAAAACTGACATGAAGACCCTTTAGGAGAGCAGAGTAAGGAGGGGGCTGGCAAATAAGAGCTGGAAAATCTCGTCATCAGAGGCCTGTGGGGGGAACTCGAGGCGCAGAGTGGACATTGCGCCCAGGTTGACTGCCAGCTCCGCAAACCTTTTCACTACTTCTTGGGTCCAGGTGGCGAAAGACTGTGCATCCGCACACTTCCTCCACCGTGTTCTGCGGGAGAAGTCCGGATACGCCGTAGAGCGAAAGCGCAGGCGCGATTGAAACGCGTCTTTGCGGGTATGGTAGAGTATCCCCATCAGGGTATGGCCCTCGGCCATAGAAGCCAATAACAGCAGGCGCGGGCGGATCAGCACGGTGACTTCAATGACAGGATATAATTTTTTCAACAGTGCATCATGTCCTTCGCTATCACCAGAAAACTGACTCACAAGACTATGTTCCTTTCCAATAGAAGTGAAGAGAACTGAGAGCGCCCTCAGCAATTCCTTGGTGCATCGTGAGGAAAAGCAGAGGAGCGGCTCAGGACTCTTCCTAGAGTCTGCCCTTACACACTGCGGGGAAGAAAAAAGCTCCACACTTCGGCTCTTGGTAAAGCCGGGTTCGCTCTGGAGAAAAGAGGAAAAGCGTAACTTCAGGAAAGCGAGACGTGAGTCTCTGACTCTCTCAGGTGAGGAGCATAGCGGACTGAGCTATATCCCTAGCAGTGAGTGTGTACATCCATGGTGTTTTTATTTGAGCATACATGGCGCAGTTGAAGCAAGAGGAAAAATCCAGGCACTGGTTGTATGCATTTTCTGTGAGAAAAATAACGATAAGTGACATTTTGCAAACATGTGAAGAACACCATTTCTGTCTCCCTCTTCCTTTGCTGTTCGTTTGCGCTACACTACGTGGCAAAGGTTCGGTCAGGCAGAGAAGGATGAGCTACACGAAATCCAGGCGCTCGACCGAGATTTTGCTGGTGGAGGATAACCGAGCCGATGCCCTCCTAGTGCAAGAAGCCCTCAAAACGTGTGACCCAAGCCCACATCTGAGCATGGTGGAGGACGGAGACCTTGCCCTAGCCTTTCTCCGTCGGCAAGGACACTACGCCAACGCGCCCCGGCCGGATCTCATCTTACTCAATCTTAGGATGCCGCATAAAGACGGACTCGAGGTCTTGGCAGAGATCAAACAGGACCTGCGGCTGCGTTGTATTCCGGTCCTGATCTTCACCTCTTCAGTCTCTCCTGACGATATCAAGCGGAGCTACGCCCTGCAGGCCAATGCGTACATTGTGAAACCCACAGAGCTGGACCGCTTTATCGCCATTATCCAGGAAATTGAGCACTTCTGGGGCACTGTAGTTTCCCTGTTCTCTGAGCAAGGTTCTTTGTTTCCGGAAGATGCGTAGTCCCGCTGCTCTTTCCGAGAGAAGACCGCTTACCGCAACACCCTTCCGTGTGATACCGAAAAGCTCTCTCACACCAATCTAGAGCAAGCGGCACCTCCCACTTACAGCAGCGAAGTAGGACTCGGTTGCAATTCCTCTTTCTCCGGCGATACCTTAGACGCTCTTAAAATTTTCTTCAGGGAGAGTGTCAGGTGCAGGAGGTTCCATGAGACCGTACGATTGCATCGTGATTGGCACGGGGGGAGTCGGCAGTGCCACGCTGTATCATCTGGCCTGTCGAGGCGTGCGGGTGGTAGGAATAGACCGGTTTCCCCCCGGGCATGATCGGGGCAGTTCACATGGGGATACGCGCATTATCCGTTTGGCGTATTTCGAACATCCACACTACGTGCCGCTGCTCCGGCGCGCGTACCAGCGGTGGGCCGAGCTGGCTGAACGTTGTGAGCAGCAACTCTATCATGAAACCGGCTTGTTGCAGCTCAGCCATCCCACGGGTGAAGTGGTGCCGGGAGTGCTGAGAAGTGCGCGAGAGCATAATCTGGCAGTTGAAGAACTGACTCCCAGTGAGGTCGAACGTCGTTTCCCAGGCTTTCGGGCGCCCGCCTCGACGACTGCGGTCTTTGAGCGCTGTGCTGGTTATTTGAAAGTCGAGGCGTGTGTACTGGCCTATGTGCAGGAGGCGGCCAAGCTCGGCGCGGAGGTGCGCAGCGGTGAAGCTGTCCTCAAGTGGCGGGCTGACGGCTCGGGCGTAGCTGTAACGACTGACAAAGACACCTACACAGCGGCGCGTTTGATTCTTACCCCCGGCGCGTGGGCTCCTGGTCTGCTTGGAGATCTCGGTATTCGCTTTGAGGTGCGCCGCAAGTCATTGTTCTGGTATGAGGCTCCCCCTGTTTATAGGGCTGCGCAAGGCTGCCCTATTTTTCTCTATGAAACTCCGGCTGGAGTCTTTTACGGCTACCCTCAAATCGACCTCTTCGGCCTGAAGGTCGCTGAGCATTCTGGCGGGCAAGTGGTGACTGATCCGTTAACGGTCAACCGTGAGCTGGATCCGCAGGACCGACAGCGAGTGGACGATTTCCTCGATGGGTATGTACCATACGTCTCGCGGACTTTGCGAAAGCATGTAGTGTGTCTGTATACGATGAGTCCTGATGGGCATTTCGTCGTTGACCGCCACCCCCGCTATCCTCAGGTTGCGTTCGTTGCTGGACTCTCTGGACACGGCTTCAAATTCGCTTGCGTGCTGGGCGAGATCCTTACAGAGCTCACCCTTGACGGCCGGACGGATGCCTCCATCGAATTCTGGGCGTGCAATAGGAAGATGTGAGAAAACTGAGGACTGAAATGACCATATAATAACCTGCCCTTTTCCACAGGGAGCATGGAACCCCATGAGTGGGGAGATCTGCCGTTTCTTGCTCTCCCTCAGCCACAGGGCACTTATCGGCTAATAGTTCGTCCATATTGACTTACCTTCACCGCCAACCTCGCCCCGCATCGCTCGGTACAACCTTAGAAACGAGGGGTTCCTCTCCGAAAAGTATGACCTGAACACTGCGATGTCGGCGCTGTTGCTTAGCGTGCTTGAGAACGTTTGCCGGTTTGCACCTGTCTCCCCTTCAGCTTTTCGCCCCTCTAATCGATCTGCAAACTGTAGGGAATAGAACTCAGGCTGTAGGGGTCTGCCAACAATTTCTCCACAAGTGGTCAAGTGAGGTCTTGGCCGAACGATGGACGGTGGCCGCAAGGCGCTGCGTGGACACGGGGAGGCGTGGTCACTGCCAGGCTGGAAAATCCGGGTAGAAGCGTGGCTGGAGAGAGAAATTTATCAAAGAACATAAGGGCTTAGCTTGAGCGGACTCGTGTGGAGACAAGCATGAACTCGCTCAGAGGGTAAACCTCTCCATAGGCAACCGGACTGGGCATTGTTCTTGCTCCTTGCTCATCTTTGGTGTCTGGAATCTTCGAAGGTAGGAGAAAGGAAGGAGAAGTTGATGCCCCCACTCGATATCCTCCTGGTAGAAGATAACCCTGCCGATGCAGGTCTGGTCAGGGAAGCCCTCAAGGACGTGCCAAAAGCGACCCACTTACACGTCCTTCCGCACGCACAAGAAGCCATAGCCTTTCTGCGCCGCGAAGGCTCCTACCTGCAAGCCCCACGACCTACGCTCATTCTGCTGGACATTCATATGCCCTTTAGTGGCTATAGCGTCCTCGATGCCCTTACAGACAGCCCGCGCTTACACGACATTCCCGCGGTCATCTTCTCGGGCTCAGCTAACGAAGAGGACAAGATGCAGGCGTATGCGAAAGGAGCACAGGGCTACATCGACAAGAATCAGCCGATGGAAGAGTTGTTTCAGGCCCTCACTTCTCTGGTAGAAAACTTACCTTGCTCTGGGGAAGGGCAAACGAGGGGAACTGACAAGTCGGGCAATTCGCGTCTCTGAGATCCGCTGACAGGTTCCAGAGAGTCGCCCCCGGTTTGGGGATTTCCCCCAAAGTCCATCCTCCGGTAGCGTCGTCATTCCGGCGAGACCCTCCCGAGAACACAAAAAATTCGTTGCTAAACCCAAAAATCGCCAGCGCCGGGGCTTGAGCCGAGAAACCCCCCAGCCCACACACCAGCAGACCCACCAATGCTTTGCGCGTAGAAAACCCTCCTAGAAGAGAATGGTACTGACGAGCTAGACGAAAAACTGCTCAGTCTGGTTGACACCAAAACGAGTGGGGGAGAGGATTTTTCTCTTTTTTCGGTCGGGTTGGGCAGAGGAGATCATTCGCCAGTATAACGCTTCCGATTGAGAGGTGGCCATTGAGCTATGCCCGATTCTCGCACGCATTGCCCGTATAGCGGGCGACCGTAGCTGAGAGCGTTAGGGATTGCCCCGTATGAGATCGGGCGTTGTTCAGGCGCGTGAGAGTTACGAGAAGGCTTTCCAGGTGAGAGCAACGACAAATGCCAAGACAAAGCCGAGCATCCACTTGAGGGGGTTTAACTCTCCTCGCATGTCCGCCCGAAACGCGGCAATGTCGCTTTCGATCTTCGCAAAGTGGGTATCGTAGTTTGCTAACACCTCCGCAGCCTTGCGGGCTTTGTCTTCTGGTGCTCCGGCGGCCAGAAGGGCGTCGTACACTTCAGAAATCATCGTGCTCATGTCCATTCTCTTAGCAAAGCGGTGAGGCAAAGAGAAGCTTCAGTTCGCCGCGAGTACCTGGTGTTTGCTCGTGGACTGTAGCAAAAGTTTTCGCACAAATTGAGGAGCCTTTCTGCTCTGCCCATTTAGAGAGGACGACGAGTCCACGACCAGTGAAACGGATGCGCAAAATAGCGGTTATACTCCGGCCACCTTGCATTGAGATGCTCAATCAACTGCTGGCGCGACGCACACTCCCGCCGCTTCAGGTACTTGTCCGAGAAGGCGTGCAACAACAGTTCGGCTAAACTAGGTTGTTCCGCCCGTCGCGTGCGCGTGGCCAGGGTGCGCGGTCTCGTCTTGAGCCGCACGACTTCTTGCCCCGCCCCTTTCCCTACGCTGGGCGCGCAGCACGCAGCGTGCAGTGAGCGAACACGCGGCACGTTGGGCGAGCGAGCAGGGCATATTGTGTGCAGCACGTGAAGCGTGTAGGAAGGAGCGTATGGAAATATTGATTATTGTCAATCTAACGGCAATGCTGGTGGCGCTTATCTTTATTGCGCTGGAAGTGCGGAAAGTGAGTGAAGAAGTGCGTAAAGTCGCGCAAATGGAAGAGCAGACGCAGAGACTCATTCTTCAGACGCTCACCGGAGCGCCACGCGCGTAAAACGAGGAATGAATAAATGGCGAAGAAGGATCAACAGAGCAAACACAGGCAGGGCTCTCGTCGCCCTGGGTCTTCCCTAACCCGCTGACTGGCAAGCCCTACCGGCACGATATAAAAACTGCGTGGTACACCGCGTTACGGAGGCCGGGATTGAGGATTTCTATTTCCATGACTTGCGCCACACATGCGCGTCCTATCTCAGAATGCAGGGGGTGGACCTCCTGACGATTGCCGAGATTTTCGGACATAAAGACTTGAAAATGACCAAACGGTACGCACACGTCGCGCCGGCCCATCGGTTGGCCGCGGTCGGTCTCTTAGAGCGTGCCTATAACCAGGGGACCCCAGCAGAGAGCGAATACCCCGTCGCACTGGGCTGGCAGCAAAAACGGCAGCAAGCACTAGAAACGCCGTTATTGGCTGTTAGCTAAATACCTTAAAAGAAACGCGCCCTGGGTGATTCGAACACCCGACCTACAGGTTCGTAGCTCGTACACAGGGTGTGAGGTGAAAATTTAGCGAAAACGAGAGGTTAGCGCTAACTCCCTGTTTCCACATAGGAACCTGTCTTTTTTCTCTTCTTTCTCATGATGCTCATGCTTCTCATTTCTTCTCATGTTACACTCTCCGTGCACACATGGTGCACACATAGAAAAACGGAGAACACCTATGGAACCACGCGAACACCTGCATCACCTGGTAGACCATCTTCCGGACAGCGCCTTAGAGGAGGCGGCGCGCGTGCTGGTCTCACTCCAGCGTGTAACACACCCGGCAGACCAACCACAGCTTGCCCCGTTACGGGTTGCCGATCTCGCCTGGACCCAGGAGCAAGCCGCGGACACACGTGCGCGCCTCGCCTCCTTCGCCGAAGATTGGGACGCCCCCGGGATGGAAGGCTATGACGATCTATAAGCGAGGGGCAGTGATCCTTGTCCGCTTTCCCAACTCTGACCTGATGACGTATAAAAAGCGCCCTGCTCTCGTCGTCCAAGACGAGACCGTCGCGACAGGACTCAGCCAGCGTGTGGTGGCGATGATTACCTCGAACCTCGTACGGACCGGAGACACGCGCGTGTTCGTCGGCAAGGATACTCCTGCGGGGCAGGCCATGGGGTTGATTACCGACTCGGTCATTGTGACCGATAACCTCGCCACAGTCCAGGAACGGGAAATCGACAAGGTACTCGGGCAGTGTCCGCGGGTGCCAGAAGTTGATGCAGTGCTGAGAAGAACCTTACGCTTGTAACCGAACGAAGAGGAATGTGTTCCTCCGGTGAGCCTGTTTGACTTTCCTCCTGTTCTTCATTCCCGACCCA
>CAZAYE010000163.1:2285-7012 GCA_964489255.1 uncultured Enterobacteriaceae bacterium | reverse complement strand
GATGTGCAGAGTGAAGAGACCGGAGGGAGCAGAGGTGTTTCTCCGGCACGAAGGCGGCAAGCTCGTCAAGGAAGCCTGCGCCGTCGGACGGATTTGGCCCTTGTTCCTGACCTCCAGTCAATTCAGGAAAAGTAGGACGCGGCACCCCAGTCGGTCAAAAGTACGCCTTCAGCACGTACTGCTGCATCATGCGATGAGTATTGAAGAACGAACCATTGAGCGCGATGGCGTGTAACATTACCTCAAGGAAACGTTCCCGCTCACGATAGAAGAGTGGGAGCACAACGTGTTCTAACTTGTCATATAACGAAGAGACAACTTTCGACCAATCGCCACCCTCCCGACTATCTTCACCGATCGCCCATCCAGTGATGCCTTCAATGCGTCCTTCAATCCACCAGCCATCCAGCACGCTCAGACTCGGCACCCCATTCAGCGCAGCCTTCATCCCGCTCGTCCCCGACGCCTCAAGCGGCGGTTGGGGAGTATTCAACCACACATCCACCCCCGCGGTTATCAGTTTCCCGAGAGCCATGTCGTAATTCTGCAGATAGACGATCTTCATGTCTCGCTTGAGCGCTTCTTTCACCTGAAAAATGCGCTTGATGAGCTCTTTCCCGCCCTGATCTTGGGGATGTGCCTTACCCGCATACACGACTTGCAATGAGCCAGCTTGCGCAGCAAGGCGTTTTAGCCGTTCGCTGTCCGTCAAAAGGAGATCTGCCCTTTTGTACGCGGTCGCACGCCGAGCAAACCCCAGGGTACAGACATCCACATCCATGCCGACATTGGTTTCGCGGTTTACATAGTGAATCAGCTGTTTCTTCGCCTGCATATGCGCCTGCCACACCTCCGCCTTAGGAATGCTCAGCGCATACCGCAGGCTGAAATTGTCTTGTCGCCATCCGAGGATGTAGCGATCGTAGAGTTGTTGGAATGGCTCGGCCGTCCACGTCGCTGCATGCACCCCGTTGGTGATGGAGTCAATCATATACCCAGCAAACAAATGGTTGGACACTTCCCCATGTTTTTTTGCCACACCGTTGACATAGTGACTCAGGTTGAGTGCGAGGTAGGTCATGTTGAGCAGCCCTTCGCAACAGAAGACCTCCTTCATGTCAAACACCTCGCGGCGTCCGAGCACACGATCCACCAGCTCCAAGGGAAACTGGTCCTGACCAGCAGGCACCGGCGTATGCGTCGTGAAAACACACTGCTGTCTCACCACTGCGATATCGTCATGGGTAATAATGTGTCTGCCGGCGTTGCGTACCTCCTCATCCAAGAGCTCCAACGTCAGCAGGCTGGCATGCCCCTCGTTCATATGGAAGCGGGTGATACTGTTGTGCCCAAGAGCGCGCAGCATCCGCACACCACCAATGCCGAGAATCACCTCCTGACACAATCTGTACCGTTGGTCTCCACCGTAGAGAAAATGGGTGAGTGTTCGGTCCCACTCCGTATTGTCGGGCAGGTCCGTGTCCAAAAAATACACTGGCACCAGGGAGCCACTCACGCCGGTGACCTCGTACTTCCAACAGCGAATCTGCACTGTGCGCCCTTCGAGAGTGACTGCCACACGGTGGGGCATCTCAGTGAGGAAATCACCGACGACCCACTCTGCGGGTTCTTCACTTTGCCAGCCCGTAGAGTCGAGCCGCTGGTAAAAATATCCCTTGCGATGCAGGAGGGTGACAGCCACCAGCGGGATCTTGAGGTCAGCAGCGGAACGAATCGTATCGCCAGCCAGTACACCTAACCCCCCGCTATACGTGGGCATCTCTGCCTCCAGCCCGATTTCCATCGAGAAATACGCGATCGTGCCGTGCGTGTTCATCGGTCATACCCCTTCGAACGCGACAACCTCCGCCCTGGTTGCTCTCGAGGGGGGGTGATCATTGCCGTCCTTCTCCTCCCCTTCCCCGGATCGTCAGCACAGGGCAGAGAGATTCGCGCACCACTCGCTCGGCCACACTGCCCACGAAGAAATGCGCCAGTCCCGTCCGTCCGTGTGTAGCCATCACAATCATTCCTGCCTCAATACTTTCTGCTGTTTCTAAGATACCTGTGGCGGGATCACCACCACGAACGAGAATTTCATAGCGGATTCCCTCGTTGAGACGGGAGTGGGCCATCTCCTGCAATTTCTCCCTGGCGGCCTTCTCCGCCCAGACCAGATCTGCCCCTCCACTCTTCTCGTCACGACGATACAACTCAGAGGGAAGGCTGATTTCCCCTGTCGGGATAACATACAGCAAATAGAGCTTCGCGTCGTGCTGCCGGGCAAAATAGGTGGCATGCTCCAGAGCCATGAGAGAGTTTTCGCTAAAGTCTACTGGACAGAGAATCGTCCGCACTGGCCCAACCATCTATCATGTCCTCCGTTTTTCCGGGTGCAGCCAGTCTGGAATGGACTGCCTCTTGGTGCAAGAGGTCACTGGCACGGTTAATACCGCTGCCATGCCAAGGACCTCTCCTAGCGGAAGCGGCCCCTGGAGCTTCCAGAGGCCAGCGGGAAAAAGTGTGCTTGCCCAGCGAACCTCACGCAGCCGTGTCCCCGCGGCCTTCGTCACCAGCGCTCGCAGGGACGCCAGCGAATAGTCCCGCGCCTGGCTCAGAAGAGACCGGCGGGCTTGGGGACCCCACCGGCGAGAGAGCCCCCCCAGACTCCAGCGGTTCAAGACCAGTAAAATGATCCCCTGGCGCGCAACCCGCGCCGCTTCCGTGAGGGCGACCTCAGGTTCTTCGAGGAACTCGATGGTGGTCACGAACACCACTACGTCCACTGCGCTCGTTCGCGCCGGAAGCTGATGAGCATCGCCCAAGATCACCGGGAGTTCCGGCACACGCTGGTGCAGTTCCACCAACATCGCTGGCGCGCGCTCGAGGCCTACAACCTTTAGCCCCTTTCTGGCGAGCCATTCGCTGAAGTGCCCAGCCCCACAGCCGACTTCGAGCACGCTCCATGCTGTAGGGAACGAAGCCAACAGCCGTTCCAGGAGCGCTCGCTCGGCGTGATCCGCACGCTGACCGCGCGGCGTGGCGTACCACGCCTCGTACCTGCTCGCTGCCTGTTCAAAAATTTCCCATGACACTGGCAGTATGACCTCAGTCAGATTGGACAGGCGTTCGATACCGTTACCGTCATCACCACGTGCCCCGTGCTCGCGGCTTGAGCAAATGCCTCCTGGAGCGCAGCGAATACAACCTCCACCTCTCCTGTCACCACCGTGCTCATCGGACCAACTTGTGGCTGCAGGTCACGGACTGCCAACGCCCTGCGCACGGCCTCAATAGCGGGACTCAAATGTTCCTGCCGCAAGGGATAGATACTGATTTGTGCGCTGATCATCATAGGGTATTGCCTCCAGGCGTACTATGGTCTTGATATAGGAATTTTACTGACGATGGCACGGCTCGGTGCGAGTCGTCTGAGATTTTGTGGTAGCAAGATTTCTACCACCGCAAAAACGCCCAGAGCAGCGACGGAAGCAGGGAGGTTCTCTTTTTTAAGAAAAGACGGTGAGCGTTGCATCCTCAAGCGGGCCAGTCGTGAAGAGCCCAAACGCCTGCCCTTCTTGGAGAATCTGTAATAGAGACCCAGAATGCTCGCAAGCTCTTGGACAAGTCGATGTTAGAGTATAACCTAGCCCGGAGTCATGCGGTGACCAATTTCTTGCTGGAGATCGTTGCCGGATACGAGGCGACAGGGAGAAAGATAGCTTTCGCAGAGAGAACAACACGCTCTGAGAGACTGAGAGGGAACACCGTGCTGATCATCGAACGAAGCGCCCTCGATGCCCTTTTCGCAGCATTGCAGCGCCGCCACTTTCGCCTCTTGGGTCCCACGCTCCGCGACGGCGCTATTGTGTACGACGAGCTGACCGCTGTCGCCGATTTACCCGCTGGATGGACGGATATACAGGAGGGCGGCACGTACCGTCTGCGCTCCCGTACTGATGCGGCCCTGTTTGGATACGCTGTTGGGCCGCACTCGTGGAAACGGTTTCTCCATCCCCCACGGGTCCGTCTGTGGCAAGCCCAGCGCGATGGTCGTAGTTTTCAGGTGATTGCTGAGACCGAAGACGCCCCCCGAGTGGCGTTCATCGGAGTCCGTTCGTGCGAACTCCACGCGATCGCTATTCAGGACAAAGTTTTTCTCCAAGGAACCCACGTCGATCCGGTGTACCAAGCCCGCCGCGAAAACATCTTCGTCGTCGCTGTCAACTGTGGACAGGCCGGGGGAACCTGTTTTTGCGTCTCCATGAACACTGGCCCACAGGCGACGTTCGGGTTCGATCTCGCCCTGACGGAGGTCATTGAAGGCGAGCGTCATTACTTTGTGGTGGAGGTTGGGACAGAGCGCGGTGAGGAAGTGCTCCACGAAGCGCCTCATCGGCAGGCATGTGAGGAGGAAAAAGCCGCGGCCGCGCGCGTGGTCGCACAGACGGCGGCCCAGATGGGACGGACGATGGACACCAGCGCCATTAAGGACCTCCTGTACCGCAACTACGAACACCCCCGTTGGGATGAAGTGGCCAACCGTTGTCTCACCTGCGGCAATTGTACGATGGTGTGTCCCACCTGCTTTTGCACGACAGTGGAAGACACAACCGATCTGACGGGCGACCATGCCGAACGCTGGCGCGTGTGGGATTCGTGTTTCACCCTGGATTTTTCTTACATTCATGGCGGCAGCGTTCGGCATGGTCGCCCGTCAGATCGGT
>CAZAYE010000163.1:0-2275 GCA_964489255.1 uncultured Enterobacteriaceae bacterium | reverse complement strand
GAGACAGGCGTACGGGCCTCGGGAAAGTCCCGTTATCGTCAGTGGATGACGCATAAACTGGCGACCTGGATTGACCAGTTCGGGACCTCGGGCTGCGTCGGATGTGGGCGTTGCATCACGTGGTGTCCCGTCGCCATCGATATCACCGAAGAGGTTCGTGCGATCCGCGTGAGTGAGCAGTGACCGCGACGACACAGGAGACGGATGATGGAAACCCTTAAGCCTATCCTGGCGGCGCACCCTTTCTTTCAGGACCTCGAGCCACGCTACCTGCAACTTATCGCTGGGTGCGCGTCCAATGTCCGCTTCGAGGCCGGCCAGTTTATCTTCCACGAAGGGGAAGAAGCCAACCACTTTTACCTGATTCGCCACGGGCGGGTCGCTTTGGAAATCGTTACGTCGGAACGCGGATCTATTACGATTCAAACCCTCGGGGAAGGGGATGTCCTTGGCTGGTCCTGGCTCTTTCCTCCCTATCGCTGGCACTTCGACGCCCGGGCAACCACCCTCACGCGGGCGATTGCCCTCGATGGGAAGTGTCTGCGCACCAAGTGTGAGGACGACCACGACTTGGGGTATGAACTCGTCAAGCGCTTTGCGCACGTGATTATGCAGCGGCTGCAAGCAACCAGGCTCCAGCTCCTCGATGTCTATGGCGCCCGACCGTAACACTCTGCCTGTAGTTACGAGCGTCGCGGACCCGATGCTTCCACGCCCCTATGGCATCCAACGGGTGCGGCGTGAAACCCGGGATGCCTTTACGATCGCACTCACCCCGATAGGTGGGGGTGACAGTTTCTCCTTTGCTCCCGGGCAGTTCACCATGTTGTACGTGCTTGGAGTGGGCGAAGTGCCGATTTCCATCAGCGGCGACCCTGCCCAGCCGCAGACGTTGGTCCACACCATCCGTGCTGTCGGAACGGTGACCCGAACCTTGTCGCAGCTCAAGCGCGGGGATGTGGTTGGCGTGCGTGGCCCCTTTGGCAGTTATTGGCCCGTGGAGGAAGCACAAGGGAACGATGTCGTGATCGTGGCCGGCGGCATCGGGCTGGCTCCCCTCCGCCCCGTCCTGTTTCACCTCCTTGCACACCGCAACAGCTATGGTCGGATCATCCTCCTGTACGGCGCACGGACGCCGCAGGACTTGCTCTACGTGGGCGAACTCGAACATTGGCGGGGGCGCTTCGATCTGGAGGTGGAAGTCACGGTTGACCATGCGACCGAAGTGTGGCGCGGCCATGTCGGTGTCGTGACCACGTTCATCGCCAAAGCGCCGTTTGATCCATTCAGCACGATAGCGATGATCTGCGGCCCTGAGGTCATGATGCGCTTTACGGTGCTAGAATTGCAAAAGCATGGAGTCCAGGCAGAAAATATTTTTGTGTCGATGGAACGAAATACGAAGTGCGCAATCGGTTTTTGCGGACACTGTTAGTTTGGTCCTACTTTTATTTGTAAGGATGGTCCGGTGTTTCGCTACGACCGCATTCAAACCTGGTTCGGCAAACGGGAGATCTGAGATGGCCCGGAAGCGCAGACCAAAACTGGCTGTGTGGAAATTCGCCTCCTGCGATGGCTGTCAGTTAAGTTTGCTCGACTGCGAAGATGAATTGTTGTCCATTGCCGGTCAGGTGGAAGTCGCCTATTTTCTTGAGGCCTCGCGCGCCACGGTGAAAGGTCCCTATGACCTCTCGCTCGTGGAAGGTTCCATCACCACACCGCACGACGCCGAACGGATTCAGCAGGTGCGCCGCGCCTCGAAGTTCCTGGTGACCATCGGCGCCTGCGCCACGGCCGGGGGTATCCAGGCGTTGCGTGATTTTCAGGATGTCAAGGAATTTCTCGCGATTGTGTACGCCACCCCCGAGTATATCGAGACCCTCACACAGTCCACACCGATCGCACAGCATGTCCGTGTCGATTTTGAGTTGCGCGGGTGTCCCATCAACAAACGCCAGCTCGTTGAGGTCATCAGTGCCTTCTTGCACGGGCGCAAACCGAACACACCGCCGCACAGTGTGTGCATGGAATGTAAGCGGCGCGGCACCGTCTGTGTGATGGTGGCGCACGGCACGCCTTGCCTCGGACCGGTCACTCACACCGGCTGTGGGGCGATCTGTCCGGCGTACCATCGCGGGTGTTATGGATGTTTTGGCCCCAAGGAAACAGCGAACACCGGATCGCTCAGCGTGTGGTGGAAACATCTCGGCGTCTCAGAGGCAGACCTCGTGCGCGCCTTTCGTGGCTTCAACGCTTACGCCGAGGCGTTTCGCCA
>CAZAYE010000162.1:0-7072 GCA_964489255.1 uncultured Enterobacteriaceae bacterium | reverse complement strand
GGGCGCGGGGCAGGGCGAATACAAGATTCGCCGCTACACTTGATTTCAGGTCTCATCCAAATGAAATTCGCTATAGTGGTACGGGCGAACTCGCGGCGCGACAAAGTGCCGGTGCTGCTACAACTGCGAGAAGAACTCGAGGAGTTGGTAGAGATCTATAGCTGGTTTACTGAGGGATTTGACACGGCAGACTTACAAGAGGCCAAGGCGTTATTGGAGGAACTCACTGAGGGTTGATATTTGCTTGTCCCTCCTGAGGGACTGCCGAAGCCATGATAATGAGGTCATAGCGATCTTGCAGTTCGATGACGATATCGTAAATCCACTCTCGCGCTTGGTAAATCTCTGCCATACTCATCGGCAAGGCTACCTCCAGGCTAATGTCTTCGTCCGTTAGAGGAACAAGACGAGGCCGAATCTGGGCCTGTGGAAACTGAGCTAAGATTTTCGTGATCAGCTCAGCGGTTGCAGAAGAGACGTTGAGGGCTGCTTGTTTCATCGCTGCCTGAGTCATACCCTTGCCTTTCTTTCACAAGGCCCTGTGCCGACTGAGCAACTGGAACACCTCTATTACTGTGTTCAATCCTTCTTGAGCTTTGGCTAGGTCAACAGGTAGAGCCCGATAGTCAGCATCGAGCCGCAGGTCATAAAGCACCAGAAGCTTTTTGTACAGGGTTGCCAGGCTGGTTGGAAGCAGGACCGGGTCAGCCCATTGACCTCGACAGAAGGTCTGCATCAACCCCCCATGCTTCCATTCTCCAAGCGACGGATCGCCCGCTGCTACCCACATGGGCCTGGAAACAAGCATAGTAGCTACGGCTTGCGCTTGTGCCAAAGAACCCCTGAAGGAGGGCCTGCTGGGAGGCTGCCTGGTTTTCTCGCGCCGTTTGCCAGCGGTGTGCTTCTTCAGCTTTATCCATGGCATTCCTTTAGCCGCGATTATACCGGAGACTGGTTATCCGATCACCTCTTTGATCAGCTGCCATAGCATTTCAAGGGAAACGAAAAAAGAGTTGGAGAATTTTAGGCACGATCTCTTGTCTTCCTCTTGCACTCAGCTCCACTGCCGGCTATGAAGTGCTCCTTGCACGAGAAAACTTGCCCTACGCCATTGCTGCCGAACTGGCGGCTGGCGGAAGACTCACGGCGGAGCGGCTGTATCAGGTCGGGTTTATCAACCGTCTGGCAGAACCAAAGCGGCTGTTGGAAACGGCTGTTGCCTTTGCGACGGAGATCCTCCGACGTCCACCACTTGCGGTCGACGCAAATCTCCGTCTGCTGCGTACACTCAGCCGTCTGCCTTTGCCAGGAGAGGTAAGCGAGCGCGCACGGCAATACGCCCGTGAACTCCAGCAGTCAGAAGATCTCCGGGAGTCCCTGCAGGCTTTCCTTGAACGTCGTCCGCCAGTGTACCGCGGACGCTAGAGCAGATTGCAGATGCGTTTAGCCTAAACTGGATTCCCGCTTTCGCGGGAATGACCCGGCCCAGGCCCCTTTTCCGTCATGCCCGCACAGGCGGGCATCCAGGCCTTGCGGCCCGGGGTAAAGGGAAACGAAATTTGTGCTAGTCTTTTTCACTCGCGCAGGCAGGTTCTAGTCGTTGGAGGTCACGCAACGCACTCTCAATCTCATCAAGCTGATCGTCCAGCGTTGACGGATGAACGATGGGGAAAACCGCGCCCTGGGATCGCTGTGGATCACGCAGCCAAGCGGCCAGGATCACGCTGGAATCGATTTCCTCGGGGCGTAAAGGAATGTCGCGGTCAACTGTGAATCGCTCTCGTGTCAGGTTGGCGAATCGTGCTGCGTCCTCGCGATGTCGCACGCAACCGCTAGCAATCAACCGGCCGTTGAGGACGAGGTACGCTTGCGCTGCATCCGGTTCGCGGCTGGGCAAGAGGAGAAAGGCATGAGCGCGAGTGATGATCCAATGCAGTCGGCTGTGAAGACGAAGGATCTGCTCAAGGAGCTGAATGTCTTGCTGGACACGCGCCGCGCTCTCGAAACGCAACTCTGCGGCCAGGCGGTCGCGCTTTTCTACCAGTGTATTTTGTAGAGTCATGTCTTCCTCGTTTAGGAAGCGGAGGAAGGCTGTGACCTGCGAGCCGTACTCCGCGCGTGGCACACGCGCTGCGCAAGGCGCAGTGCAGGCACCGATCTGACCGCTCAAGCAAGGAGAGAAGGCAGGATCTGGAGACAAATTGCCTTGACAGGTGCGCAAGCCGAAGAGTCTAGCGAGCAATCTTTGCGCTTTCTCGGCAAAGTCGCGGCTGCGAAATGGACCGACATACAGCGCTCGGTCGCTACCGGGTTTGCTAGTTAAACCTAAACGCGGATAGGAATTACTGACTGTGAGCTTAAGAAAGGCCACACGCGGCAAGTGTTTGGAGAGGCGGTTGTAGGGCGGTTTGAGGGTGCGGATCAACTCCGCTTCCCGCAGAGCAGCTTCAAGCTCTGAGCCGGTTTGCTCATAGGTGATCTCACGCACTGTGCGTATCAGATCAAGTACTTTATCGCTATGACCTAGTGAATTAGTGAAATAGGAAGAGACGCGACGGCGCAGGTTCTTCGCCTTGCCGATGTAGAGCAGACGGCCTTCGCCATCGAGCATGCGATAGACGCCGGGGTCTTCGGGCAGGTGAGCCAAAACCGGACGGGAGAGGAAGAACTCGAAACGTCGTCCATCGCGGGCGCTATACTGGAAGTCGAGAAGCTGACCGAGAGTCACAATATCTTGGGTTGCCAGTTTTTCGAGGAGAATAAGCAAAATCTCGGCGGTGATACGAGCATCCCCCAAGGCTCGGTGACGATCTGCGCAGGAGACACCAAGATGTGCCGCAACTGCGTCAAGCGAGCGAGAGCGTAACCCGGGGAGTAGTCGCCGGGCCAGACGCAAGGTGCAGAGCGAAGGATTAAGGAGTGGTGTAGACAAGAGACGACGGACATCGAAGTTAAGAAAGCTCAAGTCGAAGTCCGCGTTGTGAGCGACGAGAACCGCCGAGCCGAGAAAGGCATATAGTTGCGGAAACACCGCATCAATACGCGGTTGATCTCGTAACATGTCATCTGTGATACCCGTCAGCCGGGTAATGACTGCTGGAACTCGGCGGCCTGGATTCACCAGAGTATGAAACTCCTCGTCCAGTTGACCGTTTCTGACTCGTACTGCTCCGATCTCAGTAATGGCCGCCGGGCCAGGTTTGAGGCCGGTAGTTTCCACATCGATGACAACAAACTCGGAATGCTGTACAGGTTGACGCAGGGCAGTCTGGACAACCAAATGCCAGCGGTCTGTAGGCGGGTCGTATGAAAAATGTGCATCCTCTCCTAGAGCGGCGTATAAGAAGCGAGAACCGAACTCAAGATTACGCCCGGGTAGAGTGCCCGGCACAGGTCCGGAGGCAAAGAGTAGGCTCAGCAACTCGGCTGAAGTTGCTCCGCCAGGTCGTTGGGCGAGATAGTCGTACAGTTTCTGCCGCACACGCGATCGAGCCTAGATAGCTATACCGCTAGTTTGCTGCTGTGTCATGCTGAGGCCGAAGGCCGGGGAATCTTTAATCACCCGCAAGCACGTTTCCAGCCAAAGCGCCGATTACTCTCCGGCAATAGTCATGCGTGTGATCTTGAGCGTTGGGGCGGCCACAGTCCCTCGTAATTCCAGATCGTTACCAACAACTTCGATATTTTTAAACATTTCGAGGAGATTGCCAGCAATCGTGATCTCTTCCACTGGGTAAGCAAGCTCTCCGTTCTTAATCCACAGCCCAACCGCACCACGCGAATAGTCACCGGTAACTGGATTGACCCCAAACCCAGACAATTCTGTGACATACAAACCTGAGCGGACTGAGCGAAGAATCTCTGCTGGCGACGTGGCCCCTGGTCTGAGAAAGAAATTGGTTGGGCTTGCCGTTGGCGCGTCAGCGAAGGACCGACTGGCGTTGCCGGTGGAACGCAGCCCGAGCTTACGGGCAGAGTAGGTATCGAGCAGATAGCTGGTGAGCACCCCGTCTTCAACTACTGAAGTGCGGCGGGTGGGCAGACCTTCTCCATCAAATGGTTTCGAACCGAGAGCGGATGGGATGCAAGCATCGTCATCAATCCAGATACCTGGCGCAGCGATCTGCTCGCCCAACTTGCCCAGTAGGAAAGAAGTCTTGCGATAGAGGGACGAGCCGGAAACTGCAGCGGCGAGATGGCGGAGTAAACTGGCAGCCATTTCCGGATCGAACACGACCGGCGCTTCCTGAGTTTTCACCCGCCTGGCACCGAGGCGACGGACGGTACGTTCTGCCGCCTTCCTCCCGATCACAGCAGGTGGTTCCAGTCCGCTGAGCTTGCGATGCGCAGAATACCAATAATCTCGTTGCATCGCACCGTTGTGGCTAGCGACCGGCACGGCGGTCAGCGAGTAACTCGTCGTGGAGTAGCGACCGATAAATCCCAGTGAGTTTGCGTACAGGACCTCCCGAGAGCTGTTGGAAAACTCAGCGCCCTCAGAATTCGTAATCCGTGGATCTAGGGCAAGCGCTGCCGATTCCGCTTCGCGTGCCAAGGTGATCTTATCTTCTGGAGCGAGATTCTCACTTGCATCGACAAGATCCAAATCTGGAAAATTCCGAGCTAAGTCCTCTGCAACAGGAAGACCAGAGAACTCATCTACGACAGTCGCCTTGGCCAAGGCGACTGTCTCTTCGACCAACGCCTGCACGGCATCACGGGTGAAATTGGCGGTCGAGGTGATAGCGCTACTTTGGCCGATGAAGAGACGGATGCCCATCCGCTTCTCACGCGCGTTCTGGACCTTTTCGACCTCTCCAAGACGGACACCGGCGGAGAACGATTCACCGGTGGCAATCAGAACGTCTCCGGCGCTGACACCGAGACGCTGAGCCTGTTGGAGCACTTCAATAGCCAGATCTTCAAATTGCATAGGACTCCCCCTAGGCTTGCGTCCCGCCAACAGTGAGGCCGTCAATGCGCACAGTGGGAAGCCCTACACCTACAGGCACGGATTGTCCTTCTTTGCCGCAGGTACCGATGCCCTCGTCGAGCTTGAGATCGTTGCCAACCATCGAGATTCGAGTGAGAACTTCCGGCCCATTGCCGATGAGCGTCGCCCCCTTGACCGGGCGGGTCACCTTGCCGTCTTCAAGCAGGTACGCTTCACTAGCAGAGAAGACAAACTTACCACTGGTGATATCGACCTGCCCGCCACCGAAGGAGACGGCATAGAGACCACGTGGCACTGACCTGATAATTTCTTCAGGAGTTGAATCTCCGGGCAGCATGAAGGTGTTGGTCATCCGTGGCATCGGCATGTGGGCAAAACTTTCGCGTCGTCCATTGCCGGTAAAGGGCATTTTCATTAAGGTCGCGTTCAGGCGATCTTGCAGGTAACCTTTCAGGATACCTTTTTCGATCAGGACTGTGCGGCTGGTCGGCGTACCTTCGTCATCGACGTTCAATGACCCACGGCGGTTAGGGAGAGTGCCATCGTCCACGACCGTACATAACCCTGAGGCAACTTTCTTGCCTAGGAGTTCGCTGAAGGCCGATACTTTCTTTCGATTGAAGTCTCCTTCAAGACCATGGCCGATCGCTTCATGAAGGAGAATGCCTGGCCAGCCGGGTCCGAGCACGACGGTCATTGTGCCTGCCGGTGCGGGTGCTGCTTCGAGACCAAGGAGGGCTTGACGGGCTGCCTCTCGGGTGAAGGTGCGCCAGCGGTCTTGATCGAATAGAAAATTGAACCCTACCCGTCCGCCGCCTCCATAACTTCCCTGCTGGCGGGTTGTGCCTTGGGCAGCAATACACGTTACCTGGAGACGCAAGAGAGGCTGGGTATCTGCTACCATTATCCCGGTGGATGTAAGGATCAAGACATGCTTCTGTTCGGCTGCCAGGGAGGCTAGGACGTTCGTAATGCGAGGATCGTAGCGGCGTGCCTCCTCGTCGATGCGTTGTAGGAGGGCAATTTTATCGGTCAACGGAATTGTAGTAGGGAGAGTACTGAGCGTGTAGAGATCTTGTTGTGGACGGTGAGGCCCACCTACAGGAACGACGCGCGTCTCGCCAGATTCATGGGCAATAGTACGAGCCATGCGCGCGGCGAGGTGAAGAGTGTCGAGGGTAATATCGTCCGAGTGCGCGTAACCAGTCTTGTCGCCGGCTAGAACTCGGACCCCAACTCCTTGTGAGAGGCTGCGGGCAGTTTTCTTGACTAGTCCCTCTTCTAAGGAAACTGCTTCGGCTGTGCGCGCTTCGAAATAGAGATCGGCGTAGTCTGCTCGTCTTTCCAAAGCTGTCCCAAGAACCTGTTCTAGTTGTCGTGGGGTGAGGTCGTGCTGATCCAACAATATCTGCTCTAGGTTCGAGAGGTGCAATTGCATAAGCTCCTCGGAAAAGGGTAATTGACTTCTCTTGCAAGGCAGAATATACAACCTTCTCTTTTCATTCAACCGACAAGGAAGTTCTTAGAGCGGGTTCCAATACCGCCAGAGGACACGTCTCTCTAATTTCTGAGAAGGGAAAAAGGTCCATGAAATGAGAAAGCACCCTCTCTTGACAAGAGGAGGGAGATTTCTTATACCAAGACCTCCGCGATAAGCGGGAAGTTCTTTGAAAGCTAAGTAGCAAGATTACTTTCTCTCAAGCGTTTGAGAGAAAGAGCCAGCACACGATACCAGTGGTGAGAAGGTTAAACCAAGAGGGAGGAATTTCTCTTGGGGAGTTTAAGTGGAGAGTTTGATCCTGGCTCAGAGCGAACGCTGGCGGCGTGCCTAACACATGCAAGTCGAGCGAGAAAGGGAGTTTCGGCTCCTGAGTACAGCGGCGCACGGGTGCGTAACACGTGGGTGATCTGTCCTGCAGGCGGGGATAACTCAGCGAAAGTTGGGCTAATACCGGATAAGACCACGGGAGGGAACTCCTGGGGGCAAAGGGGGCTCTCGATCGGGAGCACTCGCTGGAGGAGGAGCCCGCGACCTATCAGCTAGTTGGCGGGGTAATGGCCCACCAAGGCGAAGACGGGTAGCTGGTCTGAGAGGATGATCAGCCACACTGGAACTGA
>CAZAYE010000161.1:0-7113 GCA_964489255.1 uncultured Enterobacteriaceae bacterium | reverse complement strand
TTCGTCTCCCCTTTCTTCATCGGGCTATTTGCCATTTTTGACTAAACTCGTGAACTTACTTCGTCGAGCACAGTTCTCACCTCCACTGGGCGTAACCACAACCCTCCGTCCCTCGGGTCTTCAATAGGAAGTCCCTTATGATCGGAGAGCCTCTGTCGGTGATACTCCTGACCTTCTAGGATCCAGGCTTCCTTGAGCGCTTGAATTTCCATTGCCTGTGCGAGAAGTTCCTGCGCGTTCTTTTCGCGCTTATCGATCCACCATGTCACCACGACTGCAACTGCAGCGAGTAAGCCACCTCCCACTGCCCCAAGAAGCGCAGAGGTCGAATATTCCCCTATAGTGCTCCAATCCATATCCTTTCCTTACCAAAGCCGTGCTACTTCTGCGGACAACGTCCCCTGCCCGCCTCTCTTCAAAGAGTGATCAGACGAGCATGTTATCCCTAAGATCGTTGCCAGAAAGGGTTCCCAGTAGCATTTCGTTTAGTGTAGGATAAAGGACGTTATCGTGCACTAAGACCCTACAGTTGTAGTTAATCATCCTGTTCGGGCGCGTCGCTGGGAGTGCCACCAGTGAGCGGCGGCTTGGTGACGACGGCGCCAGTAGGACCAGCCGGTCACCTGCTCCTTAAGCGGCAGACGGGCCCAGACCAACCACCACAACAGGCGCCGCACTTCGGGCACCGTTAGAGAGATGAGGGCCTCAGGTCGGCCCCGGTGGCGGTCTGCCTTTTTTTCGCTCGGGCCCTAGACAATGCCCGGGCACGAACGATGGTTGTTGATAAGCAAATAAGGAGCTCACCTATGGCCCGAGCGGCCGCACAAGAACAATCACCTCCTATGGTCAAAACCATTCCCATTACCAAAGCCCGCATTAATCTGGGCGCTTTGGTCAAACGAGTCCATCTCAACAAGGAATATTTCATCCTCGAGAAAGACGGCATTCCTGTAGCCGGCCTCATGGATGCCGACGAGCTAGAAGATTACCTCGAACTTCGAGACCCGAAGGTTCGTGAACAGATCCGAAAGTCGAACGAGGAGTATCTCGCTGGCAAAAGTCGTCCAATTGAAGATTTTCTCGCTGAAATCAGGACGGGCAAAAGCAAGAAAGCCAAAGCCACGCGGCGTTAGAGACTACGACGGCGGCGTTTTCTGTTCGTACTACTCCTCACTTTGAGCGGCTCGCCCAGCGACTCTTCAAGGATCACCCTGACTTCCCGGAAATCTTGGGCCGCGCTCGCGAGATTCTCCAGACCGATCCTTACAACCGCACCCGAAACTACCACATCGGATTTCTTCGACACTCCAGCCATGAACAAGGTAATCAAGCATGACTTCAACTACCTTCGTATTGGTGTCCTTCAGCCACAGCACGCCCCGTTCGTCGAGAGTAATATATTGTTCCATGTTCTATCTTCTCTTCGGGGCATAGCAGATTCACCGCCCACTCCGGACTAGCGCGTTAGTCGAATACACGTCTGGCGTGTTGCTGGACACCTCTTCGTTGAAGTACCACTCGTTTTGCCAGTCTGACGGTTGCTGGGCACTCGACGGTGCTTCGCCAATGGTGGCCTGACCTTGCTGAAGGTCAATTAACAGCCAGTTTGCCACGAACTGGTGCTCGTCCTCGTAGTCGTACTTCCCCCCGGGCAATGGCTTAGTCGGGTATCTTTCGTACGGTTTCTGGGTATAGAAGATGCACGGGAGCATTGCCTTCCATAATTCGCCCCGCTGGTCGTAGATCTCATGCAGGATTGGCGCACCGCCGTGCGCCCCTCCATCGAACTCACCTGCTCCTTGCAGCTATCTTGTTACCCGTACAAATTTTCTTTTCCCTACCTGCACCACAACCGAATCTGAGAATCCGAGCCGGGTATTGATGTCGTTTACCGTGCGGCCATCGAGCTTCACACCGCTTTGCTGGATCAGGCGGCGGGCCTCGCTCTTCGATTTGACTAGCTCATGCTCGGCCAAAAAATCAACAAGTAACGGCTCTCCTTGCACGGTGATTTGCTCTATGTCCTCTGGGAGAGCACCTTTTTGGAAGACTATTTTGAAGTGTTCCTCGGCTGCCGCCACCGTATGCGCGCCGTAATAAACCTCTACGATCTCCCGCGCCAAGGCCATTTTCACATCGCGCGGATGATGCCGACCGACTTGCATCCCGTTTTCATAGTCGGCGATAATTTCTGGCGTCCAACGTGTCACTAATTTCATGTACTGCAGCATGGCAGAGTCAGGAATGGACATCACTTTTCCGTACATGTCCTCAGGAGTGGTGTTCATGGGAATGTGATTCCCCTGCGATTTGGACATGCGCATCACCCCATCTGTCCCTGGCAGGATGCCGGTAATGATGCCCACCAGCGGCCGTTGGCCCATCGCCTCCTGTAACTTGCGTCCAGCAACGATAATGTTGAAAAGCTGATCTGACCCGCCCACCTGCACATCGGTCTGCATGGCCACCGCATCATACCCTTGCATCAAGGCGTAGAAGGTCTCATGCAGAAAGATAGGTTCTCCCCGTTCTATCCGTAGAGCGAAGTTCTCGCGGCTCAAGAACTGTTGCACGGTAAAATTCTGACCAAGCCGAATCAGGTCCAGCAGCGATAATTTAGAGAGCCACTCGCCATTATAACGCACGATAGTCTTCTCCCGATCCAGAACGCGAAAGGCCTGTTCGGCATAGGTACGCGCGTTCTCAGCGACTTGCGCTTCGGTGAGGATCGGTCGTGCTTTGTTCTTATCCGATGGGTCGCCCACCAATGCGGTGTAGCTACCAATGAGAAATGTGACCTCATGACCCAAGTCCTGGAACTGACGCAGCTTACGCATAGAGATCGTATGTCCCAGGTGCAGGTCGGTCGAGGTCGGATCATAGCCACAGTAGACGCGCAGAGGACGATTTTCAGCCAGCCGCGTACGCAATTCGCGGGCCATATGCGCTTTTAGAGTGTCGTCGCCGTACTCCGTGCCCTGCATGAGTAGGGCTACTTGTTCGTCTAATGTCATTCCTATCCTCGTTGGCACCTCCTCCTGATAGGGGAAGGCTAGGTTGGGGGGATATACAATTGCAGATTACAGAGTGCGGATCTCGGATTGAAACACTCTTTCCTTCTACAATCCGCAATCCGAAATCCACAATCGAGTGCCCCCTCACCCTGTCCCTCTCCCACACACAAAGGGAGAGGGAACCCGAGTTTGCAGCGAAGAGAATTTTGCTGCGAAGGCCCGTTTATCCTCCGTATTTCGCGCCAATCTCCTTCAGGGTTAGGGGCTCGGTCTCTTGCTTGAGACCGGCCTCAATGACTTCGCCGACCACAACCGTGTGATCGCCATACTCGTGGAAGCCAATTACTTTGCACTCCACCCAAGCCGGCGCCTCGCTGACGATCGGGCAGCCAGTGTTCGGGCCGGTCTCATAGGCAAAGCCGCCCATCTTCCCGCCTTCGGGCTCGACATGTTTGAAGAAAGCGAACGCATGCCCCTTCTGCCCGGTGCCGAGGAAACTCATGGTGAAGACTTTGCTGTTCTTAACCATAGCGTGGGCGCTGGAATCGCCCTTCACACCGACCACTACCTGCGGCGGTTTGAAGGAACACTGCGTCGTCCAGTTGACCGTAGCCACAGTCATCTTGTCACCATCCTTCGCGCCGAGCACTTGCAGTCCGTAAGGAATCATCAGCAAGGCAGTCTTTTTTGCTTGCTCGTTCATGAGCAGCCTCCTTTCACATAGGAATGCGCAGACGATAGCCGCCTATGTTGGTCCTTGTCAACTCGCGTTGCCAACCTTGCAGCCCAGAAAGGAATTTGCTTAGATTCGCCTCTATTCTTATATGGATTGAGGAGGATACAGCATGGCCAATTTCGTGAAGGTGGCCCAGACAAGCGATATCCCGGCGGGCCAGGGCAAATGCGTCGAGGTTGAGGGAAAACGTATTGCTATTTTCAATGTGGACGGCACTTACTACGCGATGGATGACATTTGTCCCCATCAAGGCGGGCCACTGAGTGAGGGCGAACTCAGCGGGACGGTCATCACCTGCCCCTGGCATGGCTGGGAATATGACGTTACAACTGGTGTCAACCGGGACGACTCCGAGGTCGTACAAGAAAAGTTTGAGGTGATGGTCGATGGCAACGATATTTTCGTCGCCGTGTGAGGAAGAAACGATGTCCCTCTTTGACACAATGCTCACGGAAGACCATGAGCAAGTCGTTTTCTGTGCCGACCGTGCGGCTGGCCTCAAAGCGATTATCGCTATCCATGATACTACTCTAGGACCATCTCTTGGTGGGATACGGATGCGGGCTTATGCCAGCGAGGCCGAGGCAGTGACTGACGCGCTGCGTTTGGCCCAGGCGATGACGTTTAAGGCCGCTTTAGCTGGGCTCGATTACGGTGGGGGCAAGGCGGTAGTCATTGGCGATCACACCACCACCCAGCGTGAGATACTGTTCCGCGCTCTGGGTCGGGCTATCGAGTCTCTGAGAGGCCGCTATATTCCTACCGAAGACATGGGGACGACTACAGCCGATATTGAACGGGTGCGTAAGGAGAGCCGCTTCGGCGTTGGACGCGATGAAGTTTTCGGCGGCGGCGGAGACCCTTCTCCCATGACCGCCTGGGGCATCTTCTGCGGCCTTCGTGCGTGTCTAGAAGAAGTTGAGGGAACGGCTGAGTTTCGTGGCAAAACTGTGGCCATGCAAGGGCTGGGGAAGGTCGGCTACTCTCTGGCGCGATACCTGCGTGAGGCGGGTGCTAGTCTGATCGTCGCCGATATCGATGCCTCTCGAACGCAAAAAGCGGCTGCAGAACTCCACGCCCATGTTGTTAGTCCCACCGGGATTCTCTTTCAGCAGTGCGATATCCTTGCTCCTTGTGCAGCCGGTGCGGTTTTTCAGCAGGACACAATCCCGCGCTTGCGCTGCCGCATCATCGGCGGCGGAGCGAACAATCAGCTTCTGACAGACGAGGACGGAGATGCCCTCCATGCTCGTGGTCTTTTCTATGCGCCCGACTTCGTGATCAATGCCGGTGGTCTGATCAATGTCGCCGATGAGTTGGGACCAGGCGGATACCGAAGGGAACGAGCTAAAGCTAAGACTGAAGCAATTTATGCGACGCTGAAAACGATCTTTGCCGAGGCCAAACACCGTGAGGTGCCTCCGCACCGTTTAGCAGTGACTCTGGCCCAAGAGAGGATTCAGGGGGTACGTAACCTGCGTAGGCTGAATACTCTCTCTTAAGAGTAATCCTCACCCCAGCCTTCTCCTTGGGCGGGAAAAGGAGAAAAAAGAGTCTTTCTTCGCTCCCTCCTCTTTGCTAGCCTCCACCATATGAAGACACCGCTGACGGCATGGCATCAAGCGCATGGCGCTGTGCTTATCAATGACCGTGGTATCGAGCTGCCTGAGCGCTTTACTAATTCCCTCGAAGAGTATCAAGCCGTACGGGAAAAAGCCGGCCTCATCGATCTCTCCTTCCGCTCACAGGTGCGGATGACGGGTGAGGATCGGGTCACCTTCCTCCAAGGCATGGTGTCGAACGACGTCAAAGCCTTGCGCCCCGGAGACGGATGCGCGGCGACGCTTCTGACCGAGCAGGGCCGCATTGTGGCGGATCTCCGAGTTTACGCCCTTGACGCTTGTTTTCTCCTAGATGTAGACACTAGAATCAAGGAGAAACTACTGGAGACGTTGTCACGCTTCATTATTGCTGACGATGTAGAAATAGAAGACCTTAGCGAAACACAAACGACTCTGACACTCCAGGGACCCCTCTCATCTTCAGTCTTGGAAGCAGCTGGCGTTCCCGTCTCTTTGACCAAAACGTTTCAACATAGTGAGGTGACACTGGCTGGGTGCTCCCTCCGCGTTATCCGAGTAAGTGATACCGGCGAGGATGGATATGAAATCCTTGTGCCGAGGGCACAGGCAGAGTCGCTGTGGCAGAGCCTGCTCCAGGCAGGAACACGAGTGGGGCTTCGCCCTGTTGGGCTCGCAGCCCTGAACACGTTACGGGTCGAAGCAGGGATTCCGTGGTACGGTCTTGATATGGACGAAGGACGGATTGTCTTAGAGGTCGGTTTAGAACAGGCAATTAGTTTCAAAAAAGGCTGTTACCTGGGTCAGGAGGTGGTCGAACGAGCATCCGCTCGCGGCCACATTAATCGCAAACTCAGTGGGCTGCTCGTGCGGGACGATACCTTACCTACCAGCGGAGATAAACTCTTCCACGATTCCCAAGAGGTCGGTTGGGTAACGAGCGCAGTGGTCTCCCCACGGCTGGGCCGGCCACTCGCTTTAGGTTACGTCCGGCGTGAATACTTGACACCAGGGACGCAACTCCGGATTGACAGGCAAGGGACGCCCGTGATAGCGGAAGTGACTATCCTGCCGTTCTCGCGGTAGGACGTATTTCATACGCATCTACTTTTTTGGGAGGATGTATGGCGAATCAACTCGGCAAACGCTACTTCTGCGAAAGCTGTGGCACGGAAGTGCTGTGCAATAAGCCTGGAGATGGCGAGCTGAATTGCTGCGACAAAGACATGCAGCTCAAAGAGGCGAAGCCATTGCCGTCGTCGGATTAAGAGCTCATAGCTCTTAGCTGTTAGCTTTTAGGGCAGAGTGGGCAATGTCCACTCTATGGCCTACGATCAGCGTTCTTCTTGTAGGGGCACGGCATGCCGTGCCCCTACGTCTCTCAGCCAAAACCATGGCCCGGGCGGTTTTCTCATGTCCTTTTCCTCTGCACCCGCTGCTGACCTCCTCCTCTACGGAGGCCGTGTCCTCACTCTCGACCCAACCTGTCCTGTTGCTGAAGCAGTTGCAGTTTCCGCCGGACAGATTTTGGCGGTTGGAACGGAACGAGAACTCCGCGCTTTTGTCTCCCCTCACACCCAAACCATCTCTTGCAGTGCAGGAACTATCCTCCCAGGCTTCATCGACCCCCACTTGCATTTGTTCGCCTGGGCGAGCCGTTTCTGTGGAACCGATGTCAGTGCGGCCCGTGCTATTCCCGAGATCCAGAGGCTATTGACCGATCAACTATCCCACGTTTCCGGTCAGGAATGGCTACGCGGCTATGGTTATGATGAGTTTTTCC
>CAZAYE010000160.1:0-7142 GCA_964489255.1 uncultured Enterobacteriaceae bacterium | reverse complement strand
CGCGTGTCTGGCCAGACTGCTTTGGTGAGTTCTTCTTTTGTGATTAAGCGCCCGGCGTGCTCCACCAGGTAACGCAGCACGGCAAAGGTCTTAGGCGGCAACGGGACAAGTTGGTTCTCGTGCCACAACTGTTCATTGATCGGATCGAGCCGGAAGGGGAGAAAGACAATGCGTTGTGCGAGGTTCACCAGAGAGCCTCCTGGTTGTCGTAGGACTCTTTATCACACCCCTCCCAAAATTCCACATTGTGCCGGCTGTTCCACCCTTGTTCCAGCAATTTGTTCATTCCCTCTGAACAGTGTCCCGTCAAAAGTTACACCTTGTGGGTGAAAAGAGGGTATACCCATGAAGGCACAAATCACCTGCACACTGCTCGATTGAGTCGAGAGCTTCAACACCTGTCCGGACACGTGACCGTAGCTCTCCAGAAGCTAGAAAATCTGCGTAAGCACCTTGATGGCTGCGGCACGCTGCCGGACAACAACGACTGGATATTGGACTGTGAGGCGCAGGTGACTGTCCGCTCGCTGGTCGACCTGCTGATGAGCAATCTAGGCGGGTAACCACTCACCATGATTCCTCTGGCCTATGGTGGCCTCGGCAGAGCGTAACCTGCCACGCCGGGGAGGGTGGGTCAGCAACCCACCCTCCATACATTTTACGCCTTCCGCCCCACTCGCCTCTTTCCCTTTACGCCTTTTCCTCTTTCTTTCCTCGCCGGCGTAGCCCCGATCGCTTGGGCAATCTGTTCCACCTCGGACAGGCCGAACTGTTCAGCAAAATAGAATGGAACCTGTATGGTGGGAAGCCGCAGTTGTTGCAATTGCTGCAGGTAGGGCGCTTGCGCTTCTGCCAGGGTGGCTTCGGTCCGTGCGCTCGCTAAAATCTGCTCGGCCAATCGTTGATCCTGAGTGGAAGCACGAGCATCGATCTGAGCTCTCGCTAGCGCGGCTTGCGGAAGAGGACACTGGTGCACGCTATTAATGAACAATACCCCGAGGGGGAGATCGAGATCTTCGGTCAGTTGTCGATACGCCTCCTGTGTTTCGTTCACTGGGAGTTCTTCCGGCAGTGCCACCAGGTTCACCGCGGTCTTTTCCGGGTCACGAAATAAAGCCAAGATCCGTTCTGACTCACGCTGGACGAGCCCGGCACCGAAGGTATCACGCGCGGCATATGGCATGCGCAGATACTGCAGGCTGTGGCCAGTAGCGGGCATGTCCACGATCAAGATATCCCAACGAGGTTGTTGGGTCTCGGCGTCACGCTTGCGCTCTTCGTACCATACCTTCCCCATGGTGAGCAGCTCTTTGAGTCCCGGGGCGGCGGCGACGAAGTATTGGTAGACGCGACTCTCAGTGACCACCCGGAGCAGGCGCTTGAGAGGAAGAATCAGCCGGAGATACTCATCAAGCGCAGCCTGACCAGTCGTGCTGAGAACAAAGAGCGTAGGGGAGACTTGTCGGGGGACATCAGCGGGCTCCTCGAGTGGAGGAAGCCCAAGCAAGCGAGCAGCTCTCGTATTGCCATCAAACTCAATCAGGAGCGTTTTCTTTCCCAGCTTTGCACTGGCCAGAGCAAGAGCGGTAGCGATAGTGGTCTTCC
Source organism: uncultured Enterobacteriaceae bacterium (assembly GCA_964489255.1). GTDB lineage: Bacteria > Desulfobacterota > Binatia > Bin18 > Bin18 > CAZAYE01. Next base: position 5,537 of record CAZAYE010000160.1, on the reverse strand, counting down.
CAACTCCGCCTTTCCCAATGAAGAAAAGAACTCGCTTCTTGAAGAGCGGTGAGGGAGTAGCGTCCCGGGCGGGACGCTCCAGAGACACAACTACCACCGGACGACTGACGCCCCCCAGGTGAGGCCACCGCCACAGGCGTTCAGCACGATGATGTCGTTGTCGTGAATTTTGCCTGCGCGCACCGCTTCATCCAGCGCGATGGGAATTGAAGCAGCCGAGGTGTTGCCGAAGCGTTGCACGTTACAGTGGACTTTATCCATGCCAAGTCCTAAACGGTCTGCGACCGCTTGGATAATCCGGAGGTTGGCTTGGTGGGGGATCATCAGGTGAACATCGGTTGGAGTGAGACCGGCGCGCTCCAGGGCTTTACAGGCGACATCCGACAGTGCCCGGACCGCGACTTTGAACAATTCCGGCCCTTTCATTTGAATGCCCCAGTCTTTGGGTTGTATCCCTTCCTGATCGAAGGTCTGGCGTTGTCCTGAGCGGACATAGAGAAGCTCCCACATCGCTCCGCTCGATTCAATGACCGTGCTGAGCAGGCCTCGCTCGCCAGGTTGCGTGTCCAATACGACCGCGCCAGCGCCGTCGCCAAACAGAACACAGGTCGAACGATCTTGCCAATTCACCATCGTGCTCAGCGCATCAGCACCAACCAAGAGCATGCGGCCATATTCTCCGCTCTTGGCGTAAGAGTGCACGACGGACAGACCGTACACGAATCCGGCGCAGGCAGCGCCCACATCGAAAGCCGGGATGCTATCCACGCCCAGGCGAGCCTGAAGCAGGCAGGCAGTCGAAGGGAAGTAATAGTCCCCAGACACCGTTGCGACCACGATTGCTTGGAGGTCTCGAGCGCTGAGGCCGGCGGCCTCTAGGGCTTGCGTGCTGGCTCCGTGCATCAGGTCGAGAATGTCTTCCCCGTGTTTCATGGCGCGTCGTTCGTGGATACCCGTGCGTGTGACAATCCACTCGTGGCTCGTCGCCACCCGTTTTGCCATATCGGTATTGGTGAGGCAGGTTGAGGGAACAGCGGAGCCGGTGCCAATGATGCGAGCGCTCATGCGCAACCCCTTTCTGTATGCTGATGCGGTGAGGTCAGACGATGCAGAGTCGCCCGCTATTCGTCCCAGCGGCGGAACGCCAGACAGACGTTGGTACCACCGAAACCGAACGAATTTGACAGGGCCACACGAATGGGCGCCCGGCGGGCGACGTTTGGCACGTAGTCCAGGTCGCACTCCGGGTCTGGCTCTTCGTAGTTAATCGTTGGGGGGAGGCTCTGATGGCGTAAGGCCAGAGCTGAATATACCGCTTCTACGCCACCCGCGGCGCCGAGCAGATGACCGGTCATCGACTTGGTTGAACTGACCGCCACCCGCGCCGCGTGCTCACCGAACACCCGCTTGATTGCCTGGGTTTCAGTCGCGTCGTTGTAAGGAGTCGAGGTCCCGTGGGCGTTAATATAGTCGACTGCGAGCGGATCGATTCTGCCGCTGCGCAGCGCCAGACGCATACACCGGACTGCGCCTTCCCCTTCGGGCGAGGGAGCAGTCATGTGATACGCATCAGCGTTGGCCCCGTAGCCAATCACTTCAGCGTAGATCGTGGCCCCGCGCTTTTGGGCCTGCTCTAACTCTTCGAGCACCATGACGCCAGCGCCCTCGGACATCACAAACCCATCGCGGTTGCGATCAAAGGGCCGGCTTGCCTTCTCGGGTGGATCGTTGCGAGAGGAAACCGCTCTCATCGCGATGAATCCTCCCAACCCTAGCGGAGTCAATGCAGCCTCTGCGCCGCCCGCGATCATTGCATCCTGCTCGCCCAGGCGGATGAGGCGGAACGCTTCACCAATGGCGTGCGCTCCCGAAGAACACGCGCTCGTTGGGGTATAGTTGATGCCTTTCGCGCCGTAGCGAATGGAGATCTGACCAGGAGCCAGATTGGCGATCAATTTGGGAATAAAGAATGGAGAGACCCTCTTGAGGCGGGATTCAAGAAACACCTTGTGGTACTCTTCGATGCTAGACAGGCCTGCAATCCCCACGCCAACGATCACGCCGACCATATCTTCGTTATCTGCGGTAATAGGGAGGCCCGCTTCGTCCATCGCCATCTTTGCCGCAGCCATGGCGTATTGGATAAAGAGATCCATTTTCTTGATCTCTTTCTTTTCGATGAACTCTTCAGGGTGAAAGTCTTTCACCTCGCCAGCAATACGAGTGGGAAAGTCAGACACATCGAAACGAGTGACTGGTCCAATCCCCGAGCGCCCGTCCATGAGTGCCTGCCAGTTCTTCTCCACTCCGGTGCCGAGGGGCGTGACAAGCCCCACGCCGGTGATCACAACACGGCGTGTGTGTTCCATAGTCCTCCTGCCTTTGCCAATGCGTCTCTTGGGGAGCTGGGATATCTTAATAACTCTGTTTCCGAACTGTCAACCCACTGTTATCCTTCTACACAATCCTTCCGTAGCCCGCTCGCCACAGACCAATGTAGACCACAGCCACTCCCAGTACGACCAGGAGCGCCAGGAGGTCCCCCCCCTGCCAGGAAGCCCGTTGGTATGAAGTACGGGGGCGCCCAGAGTTGAAACCACGTACTTCCAACGCAATCGCCATCTGATCAGCTCGCCGGAGAGCGCCCATGAACACTGGGATGAGCACTAGCACGTAGTGGCGCAACCTCTGCAGCAGGCGGCCTCGACTCATCTCGAGGCCGCGGCACCGCTGAGCTTGGATCACGGTAAAGGCAGATTCCAGAAAGAGCGGAACCAAGCGAAAAGCGAGAGTCATGGTGAAGCTAATACGGTAGGGCAAGCCCAAGAGGGTAAAGGCATAGGCAAACTCCTCGATCCGAGTTGTAGACAGAAACAGGGCGCCAGTCGCGAGAAAGGTGCTGAGCTTGGTCGCCATACCGAGGCCGAAGAGAATTCCTTCACGCGTAACCGGGAGGAAGGGCAACGCCGCGAGCGGTGTGCCGCGACTGTAAAAGACGCTCCAGATCAGAATGGTAAAAACGCCGATGAAGAAGAAGAGAATGCGAAGACGATAGAGGGTCGGAGTGGAACCTGACCACAAAATCAAAGCCCCGATTCCCAGGCTAAGCGGCAAGATGAACAAGGGGTGATCCATGACAAAAGCCGCGACAAAGAACAGCAGGAGCGCGAGTACCTTCACCAGGGGATGGCGGCGATGTACGAAACTCTGACGGTCAAGGTAGAGAAAGAGGGGCATGATAAGCGGTGCTGATCACTCTTACTGCCGTAGGGGCACGGCATGCCGTGCCCCTACCATTTTCTCTCCATCCACCCAACTTACAAACTCCTCTACCGACAACGGCACCATGCCAAAGCGCAGACCGAGTAGCGTAATGTCGGGTGGACGGAATGAAGCTTGAGTACACAAGTCAGCCTGGGCGCATACCTCGCGCAAAGGACCATCCCAGAGCAGCCTTCCCTGAGCCATCAGCAGTGCGCGTTCGGCATACTCCGCAGCGACCCAGGGCACATGGGTAATAATAATGATCGTTCGTCCAGCTCGGTGCAGCCGGCGTAATAACTCCATCATGTGTCGCTGCTCGGGGTAATCGAGGCCGGTAGTGGGCTCGTCAAGGATGAGAACCCGGGGGCGCAGGGCAAGCAGTGCAGCAACCGCCAGACGTTGACGCTCGCCTCTGCCCAAGAGAAACGGATCGTGTCGGCGTAGCGCACTTAATCCAACCGCCTCAAGGGCTTCGCGGACCCGGGTTTCGACTTCCGCAGCTCCGAAGCCGATATTGCGTGGACCAAAAGCGACTTCCCCTTCTACCGTGTCGGCGAAAAGCTGGTGATCAGGGTTCTGGAATACGTAGCTCACCTCCTGGGCGAGTTCATGGAGCGGCACCTGACGTAGCTCCTGGCCGCGGAGGAAAACCTGCCCCTGCGTGGGGGTCAGCAGACCGCTCAAATGCTTAGCCAGAGTTGTTTTGCCTGATCCGTTCTGTCCCAACAGGGCAATAAATTCGCCTTCCTGTATGGAGAGGGTGACATCGGAGACCGCGGGGGAATCGCCAGGGTACACGTGGGAGACGGATTGGAGGTGGAGAAGAGGCTTTCCCCTCTCCCCTTGTGGGAGAGGCCTGCCCTGAGTGAAGCCTGTCCTGAGCACAGTCGAAGGGTCGAAGGAGCCAGGGTGAGGGGGCGTATAGCAGAACTGCGGCTGAGACAGCTTCTCATCCCAACCTGCTCTCGGAACGGGAGCGGGCGCAAAAGGCACACGTTTCCGCAGCACCTCCACCGCTCCATCCAGGTCGCGCGGGTATCCATTTACTTTCAGGGCGTAGAATAGCCGGTCTATGTCGCGCGGCCGCACCCCGTAATGTTCTAAAGTCTCGACCTGAGGGAGCAGTTGATCTGGTGGACCGGAGGCAACCACTTCACCAGCAGAGAGGAGGACAACCTGATCGGCTGCTGCCGCCGCAGCCAACTCGTGCTCGACCAGCACTAACGTATGTCCCTCGGTCCGCATCCGTCCTAACAGGGAAAAGATCTCCTGTCGTCCTTGGGGGTCCAGGTCCGTCGTAGGTTCATCAAGCACAAGCACCTGAGGACGCAACGCCAGGAGCGCGGCAATGGCGAGGCGTTGTTTCTGTCCGCCCGACAGCGTGGTCGGATCGCGCGCTTCATAGCCACTCAGCCCGACCTGAACGAGAACCTGGTCGAGCCGACGCCGCATCTCGGCTGGTTCGACTCCGAGTTGTTCCATGCCAAAAATGATTTCGTCTCGGACGGTGGTGGAAAACAGTTGTGCCTCAAAATCCTGGAACACCATCCCCACAGTGCCGGCTAGTTCGCCTACTTTTTCATGGACCAGACGACGACCAAACAACCACACCTCTCCGGTCAACTGTCCGATCTGAAAAGCCGGGATCACCCGGTTGAGGCACTTCACCAGGGTAGACTTTCCTGCCCCTGAGGCGCCCATGATGACGACCATCTCGCCTTGACGCACGCGGAGAGACACCTCGCGCAGCGCTGGGGTGGCAGCATCAGCGTAAGTGAAAGACACCTGATCGAGGCGAAGGGCGTCCATAAACAGTGATGAGTAATGAGTGACGAGTGATGAGTGAAAACCCGGATTATTCCCTTGTTTCATGCAGTTCTTACTACTCCTTACTCGTTACTCACAGCAGAACCAGCCCTATGCAGGCGACCGCGATAAACGGGGCCAACCCGAAGCCGACCTCTACGGCTTTGGTCTGTGTCTCCCATCCAAGTGTGACAAAGAGAGAAGGAGTCCAGCGGCCGCTCGCGAGCAAGTTACCAGCGATCAGGCCGCCGACCGTCGCAATCGTGAGAAGTCCCAGCCCCAGGGCGCGCACCGGTCGTGGTTTCGGTGGTTTCGGTGGGAGCAGGTTATGGTACAAGAGCCGCCCCCGAGCGACACGTGGATAAATGACGGCTAGCAGCAAGGGAGCAAAGATCATAGAAGAGACGAAGTTGTTGAAGAGGACAATATTACCGAGAATCGAGAACGGAATGAAACCCAGCAAATTG
>CAZAYE010000159.1:0-7165 GCA_964489255.1 uncultured Enterobacteriaceae bacterium | reverse complement strand
GAACGTGTTTTTGAGCATCATCTGGTGATCCTCGTTGCTTATCAGCGAGAGTAGAGTGTATTCTCCCTCTGCAAGATCCGGAGGAAGCTTGAATCGCTCGATGAGTGAGATATCTTCTATAGAAGGATTTTCTGCCACAGGCTCTTGTGCAGCTTGCTGCTCCAGGCCCAGATCAAGGATCGCGCTTCCGACGATCCCTGCCATAGAGGCCGTTTGGGAACCAGCACCCTTTGCCGTTGTCTGCACTGATTCAGATTTGCTCATGACGACGTTGCCGGCAGCGTCAGTTATCACAGAATTGATAGTGATAGTCTCTCCTGGTGCGATGCCAATTTTCGATAAGGTTATCTCTACGACTAAATCTTCAGCAGCAGAGATTGTAGTAGTGACAACCCGAACTATCGCGCTTGCAAATCCTGCTACGGAGGCCATGGCTATCGATCCCGGCAGGCCGGCGATTGCGGGAGCAACCTCCTCCGCTGGTGCAGGCTGAGGCGATGGTGCGACTTGCTCCGCAGGGGGTGGACCGGGTGGGGCTGTTGGCGCTCCTGCGTTATTCCGGATAGGTGAGGGGATTATGAAATTAGCTCCTCCAAGCAGCGTCACACCATCGGATGCTGATGACGGGGGCTGTGCCGAGTTCGCATAGCTGCAGATTACCCGTGCGGTAAAGAACCCTCCAGCGTGTGCAGAGGGCACATTTATGGAAACCGGCTCCGTCACATTTTGGAGCGGGATGGTCTCTTTGCTGAACTGCGTCTGCGGCTCACCAGCATCGACGCCAAGATTATTGTTCGAGTCGACAAAGACATCACAGGTGCTCTCCGTTGGGACTTCTCCTTCATCTACCAAAGTGACAGTGCAATCAAGGTTCTCACCGACATCACTTTCCGAGGGGCAGGCCAATGCAACCCTGTACGGTCCGCCTGTCGCAATCCTGAACTGGGTCGACGCTGATGTGTTGACTCCATTGTACGATGCCTGCATGTGCACGGTATACATCCCCGTCGTCGGGCTTGCTTCGATTGATTTTGAATACCACCAGATGTGATTCGCCGTCTCCGTGAAATCCGCTTTTGTCGCCGTCGCCCAGGCATTATCGTTCTTGTCATAGATAACAACGCTGATCGAGTCCGGTGTCACGTACGAGCCATTCCGCGTCGTGAAGGTCGCTTCCACCAGCGCTTCCTCATTTGGGTACCTTGGGCTTCCTGCCGCAAGCGAGGATATATCAAACAAGGAGATCCACGCCACGGTTCTGTTTATATATTCGACAACAGGACTCACGATGAACGTGACAACACTGTGTATTTCGTCGTCGCTGGTGTAGGCGTCGAGGTTTATCTTGTATGTTCCGGTGGGCGCAGTGGCGGGCAGCGTGAAGTTGAATTTGTATTTTCCGAGTGATTGTTCGGTGGCGTTGGCATTCGTGAGGAGTGTGCCGTTGGGGTAGGAGACGGTCGTGTTCACCGTCGTGTTCACAAGCGCGCCGGATGAGTTTGTTGTCGTTGCGAATACGAGTACTTCGTTGCTGGGGGAGTAGAATGATCCGACGTCCGCGAAGATGTTTAATGGCAGGCCCCCTGTTCCACCGCTGTTTGTATCAGACGGGACATTTTGCGACGAGAAAGCCCCTATACCGATATATTCGGTCCCGACAACGGTACAGCTTGCTATCGCGGCATACGTCGACTGGTTGCTTACCGAAAATGTAAGGTTATACTGTCCTGTCCCAAAGTTCGTCATCGCGGTGCTGCCAAGCACGTTCACTCCTATGAGAGTATCCCTAATCACGAGTGTCGCATCCGCATCACAATTTTTTGCAACACCATCTTTATCGGTGACAAATACGACGATGCTAAAGTTGGTGTTCACATCGATCACCGCAGGCACTTCGACTTGTACCCGCGGAGGTGTCGACAGATTGCCGGAGCTTCCGGCAGAAACTACAAATGCTTCTGAACTATGTGCCTCATCCCCGGAGAAATTTGCATCGATGTCCAAGCGATACGTGCCCGTGAGCGCCGGCGCGGTGAAATTGTATTCAAACTTACCTGCAGATATTAATCTTGATAAATTGTTGTTGAGTATCGTTCCGTTTGGATAATATGTGGTGACATTTACGGTTGCGTTTACCAGAACACCCGAGGAATTAACGGCGCTCGTGAACAGGCGCACCATATCACCGGATTCATACGTCGCTCCAATCGAGTTGAACAGGTTCAGGGGAAGGCCGCCTGTCCCACCCCCGCTTTCGCTGGCTTGTCCGACCGTGAAGGCATGTATTCGGGTTGCATTATTTATCGAGTCGTTTGCGAAGATCAGCGCCGAATAGTCCCCAAGCGGTGCATTTGATGGGATGGCGAAGCTGAAATTATAAATCCCGGTGGAACTATTAGTCGGTGCTCCTGAGGCCAGGACTGTTCCATTCGGATATTTGACATTGATGCTTATGTTCGCATTGATCAGGTTCGCGGTATTATCATACGTCGCCATGTGGATCGTTGCCGTGTCGCCCGGATTGTAAGAGGACCCAAGGCTTGAGATAATTGATATCTTTCTTGAAGGGGTCGCAAGCAGATAGTTCTTGGCCTGCTCGAATGCATCCATAATCTCATAATAGAAATTCGCATTAAGAGCTTCCTGATATCTCGATTGGAGGTATCCATCATGGGGGAAGCTTTTTGCCCATGTAACGATCCAGTCAAATTCGAGAGAATTCAATATGACTGTATACTCCCTTTCCTGCCTGCCGTTGATCTTAAATGTCCCGTCACTATCCCAGGTGAAAAGCGTCTTTGTCAGGGGGGAAATGGATTTGGAGCCGATTCTGGAGTCCGGGACTTGTTCTAATCTTTGGAGTTTTACCCCATCTACCAAAATCGACGTCGGGGTGGTATAATTGCCGATATACGTGATCTCGATTCCCGTTATGTTGGAGATATTCGGGCTTCCGACCGTCGAGAGATTATCATAGCTAAAGGAGTCTATGATTGTCGTGACAATGCCCGCTGCCGTTATCTTCCAGCTCCTCAGATTTCGGTTGTCCACAAAATAGTTGTCCGCATTTGTTTTCAGCTTTATTGATATGTTGGATAAGTTCAGGTCCGGCAGGTAATGCATGATAACAAATTCTGCCAGTTCCCCGGCCGGTGCTGAGAAGTTAGTCGATGAAATATTCCTGCTTATCGTGGCGTTGCCGCTCGTGAAATTGATTGTCACATTCATCGAATACGTCCCTTCCAGGACATTCGGGCCGCTGGTCGTTGTGACGTTTATGGCATCGCCGCTGAAGCTCCAGTTGCTTGCGTTATTGTTCTCGAAATTGTCGAAAATTACCTCTTTGCTCGTGTTCATCGTGTAGAAGCCGATATCGAGACGAGACTTCATCAGGTTTGTCGGCAGCGATAGGAAGTAGTTCCGCTCCCACAGGTCGAATTGGGAGAAGCTCTTATTCTCCGTTCTTGGGTTGAACGCCTCGAACTTCACGGAGATGTTTCCGGTACCCTTCACCGTTGGAGCTATGCCCACATCAAATATGGTATTATCATATCGTCTCCTGACGACAAGATCTGTCACCGGGACAAACTCGAAGGTTTTTACACTTGCAAATCCGCTCCCCGACACATGCACGGAATAGGTCCCATAAGGGATTGATTCATTTGAAGGCATATCGAATAATAGCCGGTAAAAGCCATCCACGAATTCGGTGAAACTTCGATCATTGAGCCACACCGTCCCGTTTGGAAAGTTGATGTCAGCTGTTATCGTTTCGCTGGTTTTAGCGCTTCCCAGGCTGTTTGTCAAACTTATGATAACCCTTTGCTCTTCGCCAAGCCGTATCTGAGGTTTTCCAATCTCGGTGTTTTGGACGACTCCGGCACCCCCGATTCCTGACAAGTCGAGAAGACCGCCAGCAGTTCCCTGGATGACATCATAACCGGGGTTGAATTCGACTGATTTGGTGGCATCCTTAATGCTTCCGCCAGTCGTTTGGTTGCCAAGGACCAAATTGATGCAGAACGTATACAGCGTTCCATCGACTGTCGTCAGGTCCGCAGAGAGATTATTTTGCGTCGTCTGGTACTGCATGAAGTCATAGACTTCACCCATGGTGAACGCATCTACGACGCTCAGGCCGTTTGTGAGCGTGATGTTTCCGCCATAATAATAGACTGCGGTGACGTTCGAGCCGACCATGTTCGTGTTGAACGTGATCGCGCCGGTTTTTGCATTCAGCGTGTAATCAGCAGATGCCCCTTGCGCGAGCACCGTCCCGTTGGCAAAGAGGGCGAAGTACTGGCAGGTGTCTACAGGGAAATTCTTCAATTGCCCCGTCGTCGACCACGATGAGTTCACTTCATTGCCATAGCTGACATTCCTTGGCTCATTGTATTTCAGTCCGGACAGCGCTGCGGCCTGGGCTTGGGTGAGCGTGGAGAACTCGTTATCGGACACCTGCGTCGTCTCGACTGTCGCGGCGGAGAATGTCTTGGCGGCCGTCTGGAATGCCTTGCCATATTTTTGGATATAGAGCGTATGCGGGCCCTGGTCGTTCCCGAGCTTGTTTGCATAATCAAATATTGACCGGGTTATTGTCTGGGCTGGTATTGTTCCTGACGAATCAGTTTTCAGCGAGAAGATGACCGTGCCTTCTATATCAAGCAGGACGAGCGTTGTATTTACAACAGAACTACCTGCGGAGTCGGTGATCGTGGGGGTAAAGTCATGCTTTCGGTTGATCTTGCCGGAGAATGATCCCGTTGTCCAGTTTATGCTGCTAAAATTCAACGTTGGATTGACCAAATCCGCAATACCAGTGTAATTGATGACTAAAATATGGTCAAATGCTTCGGATATCTTAAGGTTGGTGATAGTCGCATTCGACCCGCCTTGCAACACAAGGCCTCCACCAATGCTGCGGGACGTGATATCCGTGAGCGTTCCTATTTGTGAAGACGCCGGGAAGAATCCCTCGCTCATGTTTGTCAAAATCAGGTTCTCCAGGGTGTTGTTCGTCCCGAGGAACCGTATCGTGTACCAGTTCTGCAACGTGCTCGCTTTTGCCTTCACGTTTCCATTCCAGTATAATCGGAACGGATTCGAATTATTCACCGCAGATGCGTGAGAGATGCCAGTATCGTATAGTCTCAATTCAGACCCGTTTTTGAGGTAGAGCTCTCCTTCTTCCGAATCTGTCGCGTCCTGGCCTGAAAATGACAAGGTGGAGCCCCCAAATGGCGAATCTCCAAGAGTAAGCCTTCCTGAAATCAGGGTTGAATTAAAATTCAGCTGGAACTGCTTGCTGAAGCTGAGTGCCTCTCCCGCTGTCGATACAAATGTGATATTCAGGGGATCGGAAGTGTTTCCAAGCTCAAGCCGGCTCAGGATGGCGAACGCGCCTTCAGACGGATTCGTTACTGCGCAGACGCCCCGGACTGCCTGTCCGAACTCATAGATATTCTCAAAGGTTATTGCATCAGACGCATTGCTGCCCATCGCATTTGTCCCGCTGCCATTTCTGCCCCATACGGTTATCGTATCTGTCACATTATCATAGCTCATCGGATACGTAAGCGCAGAGGAGAAATCAGTGTTTGGTTGGCACAAGTCCAGCGTGAACTGTCGTGTTTCAGAGCTTGTGACTGATGTCCCGTCCGTTGCATTAACTTTCCAGTAGAACGTCCCTTGGTTCGCTCCAAGGTCGCGCCAGAGGAACAAGGTTTCGGTTGTCGTCGTCAGAAGCGTTGTCGGATTCGACGTAGCATCACCATACACTGAATAATTGATGGTTATTCCTTCGGGCGCAGTGATCGCTGCCCACGAGAGGCCTACCGGACTTGCAGCCTGCAGCGAGTTATTCAGCGGCGTTTGAAGGGTTGGGGTCGGCAGATCGAAGATGAAGGGATGAATGTCTATGAATAAGCTCTGGGATTCATTGAATAATTTTCCGGTATTCCATGTGTAATTGACTCGCGTGACACTTACATTTCCTGCTGGCGCATTGGTTGCGTCGACGTATGCCCGGACGTCGATATTTCGGGCTGCGGCGGTAAAGCCGTTTTGTTCGTCTTGGTCGAGGATGTAGTGTGCGCTGATGGTGTTGGATGATCCGTTTGGTTCGTCGATGGTGTAGTTCTGCCATACTACTTTCCTGTTTCCGTTATCGTCGCTTATTTTGACCTGGCCCTCGCTGATGGTTGGTTTGAAGCCGGTCCAGTTGTATAAAATAGTCATGCTCACATTTTTGAGCGATTCATAACGGGAGTTCGTCGGCTTGCTGAAGGTGAATGATGTGCTTGCGGTACATTCCTTGCCGGAGTTAAGTGCACAACTGATGCTCGTCGTATTGGTGAAGTTTGCCGTTGTTCTTGTATCATTCACCGCTTCGGCAACCAGGATGTACCGGTCTTCTGTTGTGCAGTTTAAACTCAGGTTGAAGGGGGTTGTATCTCCCGAACTGAGGTTTCCAATGTCCCATGCTAATTTTGGAGTTGTGAAATTGAATGTTCCTGTGTAATTTGTGACATTGCACTGGGAGGGGATCGAGAGGGTAACGTTCCACGAGGAATTGATGATGTCAAGGTCTCCTGCGTTCGTCACATTGAATTCATAGCGCTGGCTTTCATTCGCCTCTGCCGATCGGTTCTTGAAGCTTCCAGCCGCAACAATCGAGAACGCGAGATGCGCTTCGCTTGAATATATTGAGGTGTTCACGATGACAGGCGATGCCTCATAGTGATTTCTTGTCCCCCATGTCAGATTATATCTAAACGTTCCCGTATCTGAAGATGCGGTTGGAGAGAGAATTCTATATTTGAGCAGCCGATATTCTTTTGCTCGTATATCTTCAAACTCATTTTCAGAGAATCGTATTTCTCCATTCGGAATATCAGCGACTCCAGCTGAAACGTCATCCATCGTTGGCGAGTACGCTATCCAGCCGGATTCGATAGCATCAACAAACTTGACCGAAGTTGCCTTGGCGCATCCCTTATTATAGACAGCTATTGCTGAAATAAATTCCTGACGGCTGCCGACAACTTGTGGAATTTCCCGTATGGCTTCCAAAATCGGTATGGACTGTGATTGCTCTATAGCATGGCTTCGTTCTTTTTGTTTGTTTGTGCCGGGGTAGGTGTAGTTGATGGTAGCATTGATAGTA
>CAZAYE010000158.1:6434-7187 GCA_964489255.1 uncultured Enterobacteriaceae bacterium | reverse complement strand
TGCCCCGAGAGCACACCCCCTAAGGGAACAAGACGAGGCGAAACACAGTTATGGCTATGAAACTCTCTGACATCGCACAGCGCCTAGGCTGTGAACTGCGAGGAAACGGGGAAACGGAGATTTCCGGGGTGAACGGCATCGATGAGGCTGGGCTAGGCGAACTCACCTTTGTTGCGAACGCAAAGTATCTGGCCAAGCTTCACACGACCAAAGCGGCAGCGGTGATCCTCGCGCCCGACGTGCCAGAGGTCAGTTTGCCCTCTCTCCGTACTGTCAATCCCTACCTGGCTTTCGCACAAGCCCTGGAGCTTTTCTATCCGCCCTATGTTCCTCCTGAAGGAGTGCATCCCACGGCGGTGATCTCACCGTCTGCACGTATTGGCGCACGGGCGTCGATCGGTCCGTACGCGGTGATTGGCGAGAATGTGGTAATCGGAGACCAGGCTCGCATCTTCGCGCATGTCGTTATCTATCCGAACGTTGCTATTGGTCACTCTTTTATCGCCCATGCTGGGGTGGTTGTGCGAGAGGGGGCACGCATTGGCGATCGGGTGGTGCTGCAGAACGGGGTGGTGATTGGAGGAGACGGATTTGGCTACGTTCCTCTGCCTGACGGTTCTGCCTACAAGGTTCCTCAGAGTGGGGTTGTGGTGCTGGAAGATGACGTTGAAGTTGGCGCAAACACCACGATTGATCGAGCCACCGTAGGCGCAACAGTCATCCATCGTGGGGCGAAGATTGACAATCTGGTCA